>JBEDUR010000077.1:0-2503 GCA_040414865.1 Acidimicrobiales bacterium | reverse complement strand
TACGTCAAACCCGACAGCCGTAGGACGGGAATCGGAGCCGCACTAGTCAAGGCCGTAGAGGAGGCCGCACAGGTCCTCGGTCACTCCGAGCTCTATCTGTACACCGCTCAAGCCACCGCGGAGACGTTCTACGCGCCCATGGGATGGGGCGAGATCTTTGCTCCGACATACGAGGGGAGAAGCGTCGTCATCATGCAGAAGGTGCTGGGGTCCCACATATCCAGTCGATAGCTGTACCGATCACTGATCCGGCAGCGAGGATGCGGACCGAACGGTAAGGGCACCCGGCGCTACCCTCACGATGATGGCTGATGCCCTCCCCCTTGCGGGACCGCCGGTCACCTCAGTGGACGAAGCGATCACTCGGATGCAGCAGATTGAGCACTCGCTACCCCCCACCGATGGCCTGGCGTGTTTCAACCGGATGTACCTCGAGGTGACCCAAGATGTCAATCAACATTTGGTGCAGGGCTATTTCTCAGACCCAACATTCCTCAGCACGCTCGACACCGTGTTCGCCAATGTCTACTTCGACGTGGTTAACGCACTCGCCGATCCGCCCACACCAATCCCGGCGGCGTGGCAGCCTTTGATCGACGAGCGTTCGCAACCAGCGATCTACCCGATCCAATTTGCATTAGCGGGTATGAACGCGCACATCAACCACGATCTGCCGATCGCCCTCGTTCACACATGCAGCCAGCTCCACACGAATCCAAGTGAGGGCACGCACCACGAGGACTACCAGAAGGTCGATGCCCTTCTCGACGAGGCCGAGCAGTCGCTCCGACAGTCCTTCGAGTCCGGAGTTGTGCTGCATGCCGACCGCGACACACAGGCCGTGGCGGACCTGGTCGGAAACTGGAGCATCAATTCAGCACGAGATGTTGCATGGGACACCGCGCTCGCGTTGTGGCGAAGCAGGAGCGACCCGACCGTCGAGGATCTCCTGATGAACGGACTCGCCCGCACCGTGGCCATGGCCAGTCGGTGCCTACTCGTTGCGCCAGACCGAGAAGCACCAGACCACTCTTTGTTTGAGCGCTTGTTGCGCTCTATCGAGATCTTGCTGCACGGGTAACGGCATCCCACGCGGCCCCCCAATGCGCCCAAATTCGACCAGACGCTGGGGCTTCTGGGAAAGACCCGCAGCTGGACTTCGGTAGTCGGAGTTGACCATCGGTGCATCAACGACTTCCTAGCCCGTCACTTTCTTCTTGGCTGCGGAAGCCCTCTTGTGCGCGTCAGTCGCTCGGCGCTTGGCAAGTGTGGCAGTGGCCCTAAGCCTTTTGAGATCGTTTTCCGCTAGCGCCACTGCACGCCGCGCCTTTTCGGCTTCGGCGTCGGCGCGTTCCGCCTCGCGGTTAGCCAACTCGAGGTCTCGTTTCGCGGCCAGCTCCGAGCGGGTTCTTTCAACTTTCGGGGAACGAACGGGGGATGGGGTTCCGGTGTCGGCGAGCCCGAGGCCCGAGTAGCGCAATGCAGAGGTGAGCCGGCCAGCACGTAGGGACTCGGCCGCTTCCGGATCGGCGAACGCAGCGTCGAGTGTTGCCTCGAGATCCATGGCAGCCGCCGCCGAAATCGGTTGTCCCCGCCTCTTGGCGAGAGAGTTCGCCTCAGCGAGCAGCTTGGCAACGGCTTCTTGCTTCTTCTTCGAGACGCGACGGATCACTTCACCGTCGGCACGGTTCTGTCCTCTTCGCAATTCGCCGCCCAAGGCGATCAAACGCTCAAGGTCCATGGCCCGTTCTTGAGCCAAGACGTTGGCGAGCCAGGCGCCAACAGTGGGCTTTTGCAGTTCTTTCAGTGAGGTCGCGAGCGCTGGGTCGCCGGCCTTGCGGGCCTCCGACGCCCTGGCGTTTCGAGCCGCCGTGAAGTCACTCGGGGCCAAGTCGTAGAGCTCAGCGCTCACACTCTCAAAGCTCACGTCAACCAGTTTGCCTGGCGTGGAGGGTCTGCCGGGCGGCGTGGCGAGACCTGTCATGCGGTGGCACTGACCATCTCGTTTCGCGGGGTCTGACCTTTATCGAGCAAGGCGCTTCCATGTACTGGTCGTTTCGGGTCCGATGTGTGTACTGGTCGTTTCGACGTAGTCACGTGACGATCAGATAGATGCTCTTTCCGATAAGCCAGCAACCGACCAGGAGAGACACCCAGATAATGAGCATGTCTGTGTGACTGTCGATCCACCGGCGTAGCCGCTGCAGGAGGTCTTGAGTCTCATCGGGTCGGATCGCGCCATAGATCTCCAAGAGGAGGTAGGACGCGCTCGCGAGGATGCAGAAATAGACGAGCGCGAGGTAGTCCTCCCACGTGGAGAGCTTCGCCTCGACGACCGTGGCCGCCCCGGCAGCGATGAGACCCCATGGCTGTGTCAGCGGTGCCAGGGCCATGGCGTACCAGGGCGACATGTTGTCGACACCCGCCTGCCATTTGGGGGGCTTCTTCGGCTTCTTGGGCTGCCCCAACCGACGGTACTGCCGCAGCGCTACGAGAACGAGGA
>JBEDUR010000076.1:0-7741 GCA_040414865.1 Acidimicrobiales bacterium | reverse complement strand
TTTGGATCATCCAAACCGCCCAAGCGTTCATCGACGCCTACGGCGATTCCGAGCCCTTCGGGGCAACCGTCGAGAACCGGTGCCCTCTGCCTGCGGGCGACCGGCGGGCCAAAGCGGCCGCTCTAGTCCCTCATCTCCGGGCAGCGGCATCCCACGATCACCGGATGGTCGGCCACTTCACCGACGCGGATCTGGTCTTGGACTTCCTCGCCAGCGAGAAGCTCTTCGCCCTCGCCGAGCTCGGCACCTCGTGCCCGGACCACTTCCTCCGCACCAAGATTAAACCCCTGGTTCTCGACCTACCGGCGCATGCAGACCTGCCCGCGTGCATCGCCCGGCTTGCCGAGCTGCACAACGAGTACCGAAGCGATTACACGGCCTACTACGAGAAGCATGCGACACCGGATTCACCGGCCATGCGTGGGGCCGACCCCACCGTCTTTCTCGTGCCTGGGGTCGGCATGTTCTCCTTTGGTCGGGACAAGCAGGCCGCCCGGATCGCCTCAGAGTTCTACGTCAACGCCATCAACGTGATGCGAGGCGCCGAGGCCCTGTCGAGCTATGTCCCGATTCCGGAGTCCGAAAAGTTCCGCGTCGAATACTGGGCCCTCGAAGAGGCCAAACTGGCCCGCCTCCCTGAACCCGGTCGCCACGCAGGGCGTATCGCGCTCGTGACCGGCGCGGCCGGCGGCATCGGCAAGGCGGTGGTCTCCAGGTTGGCCGCTGACGGTGCCTGTGTCGTGGTCGCCGATCTCGACGGTCGCGCGGCAGAGGCGGTGGCGGGCGAGCACGGCGATGACGTCGCCATCGGCGTGGCTTCGGATGTGACCGACGCCCTGGCCGTTCGTGGTGCCGTCGACGCCGCACTGCTGGGGTTTGGTGGGCTGGACCTGGTCGTGAACAACGCCGGAATCTCCATTTCCAAGGCCTTGCTCGAGACCACCGAGGACGACTGGGACGAACAGCACGACGTCATGGCCAAAGGCAGCTTTCTCGTTTCCCAGGCCGCCGCCCGAGCGATGATCGACCAGGGCCTTGGAGGTGACATCGTCTACGTCGCCTCGAAGAATGCCGTTGTTGCCGGTCCCAACAATCTTGCCTACGCCACGGCCAAGGCGGATCAGGCCCACCAGGTCCGCCTCCTCGCCGCCGAGCTCGGCGAGCACGGCATTCGAGTCAACGGGGTCAACCCCGACGCTGTGGTGCGCGGCAGTGGCATCTTCGCTGGCGGATGGGGAGCCGAGCGTGCGGCGATCTACGGAGTCCGGGAGGACGAGCTCGGCGCCTACTACGCCAGCCGAACCCTCCTGAGGCAGGAGGTCCTCCCCGAACACGTTGCCAATGCCGTTGTCGTGCTCGCTTCGAGCGACTTCAGCCACACGACCGGGCTGGTGGTTCCCGTGGACGCCGGGGTCGCCGCCGCGTTCGTGCGATAGCGATGGGCCCGCGAATCTTCGCCGCCGTCGACCTTGGCGCCTCCGGGGGCCGGGTCATGGCGGGGTTGGTCGACGCCGGCCGGGTGAAACTCGAATCGGCCCACCGCTTCTCCAACGAGGCGGTCGAGCGGGATGGCCACCTCCGCTGGGACATGGTCCGCCTGCACGCCGAGATGCTCACCGGACTAGGCCGAGTTCCGGGTGCCGAGTCTGTAGGGATCGACACCTGGGGGGTCGATTACGGCCTGCTCGCCCCCGACGGTTCGTTGCTAGCCGAGCCGATCGCGTACCGCGACGACCGAACGACGGGGGTCGTCGACGAGGTCCATGCCGTCGTGTCGCCCGAAGAGCTCTATGCCATCACCGGCACCCAGTTTCTGCCGTTCAACACGATCTACCAGTTGGCCGCCGAGCAACGCGGAAAGCTCTGGTCCAGAGCAGCCCGGGCAGTGCTGTTGCCCGATCTCCTCGCCTTCTGGCTGACCGGGAAGCAGCGCAGCGAGCTCACCAACGCCTCCACCACCGGGCTGCTCGACGTGCACACCCGGCGGTGGTCGGAGACGCTGCTCCAGCGGCTCGGGTTCGAAGAGAGCCTCTTTCCTGCCATCGAAATGCCAGGAGTCGTCCGAGGCCGGACTGCAATGGGGACGGCCGTCACCACCGTCGGATCGCACGACACCGCATCAGCGGTGGTCGGGGTCCCGGCCATCAGCGATCGGTTTGCCTATGTGTGTTGCGGAACCTGGTCTCTCGTTGGCCTCGAGCTGGACCACCCGGTCCTCACTGAAGAGGCCCGCCGCGCCAACTTCACCAACGAGACTGGGCTCGACGGCCGCATCCGGTTCCTGCGGAACGTCGGGGGGCTGTGGCTACTCCAGGAGTGCCTCCGGGCCTGGGGTCGACACGATCTCGAGGATCTCCTCGCTGCCGCCGGCCACCGGGGCCCGGGTGGCCCTGTCATCCAGATCGACGACCGGGCGCTCATTCCCCCCGGCCACATGCCCACCCGGATCGCCGAGGCGGTCGGCGGGTCCATGGATGCGCCCGAGACCGTTCGCTGCGTGCTCGACTCGCTGGCGGCGGCGTACGGACGCACCGTTCGGGAGGCCGCTTGTCTGGCCGACGCTCCGGTCGACGTCATTCATCTTGTCGGCGGGGGATGCCGGATCGACCTGCTTTGCCAACTGACCGCCGACGCCACCGGGCTCCCGGTGATCGCTGGGCCGGTCGAGGCAAGCGCACTCGGTAACGTCGTCGTCCAAGCGCGAGCCCATGACGCCTTCCCGGCGTCGCTCGAGGCCGTCCGAGCCGGGATTGCAGCCTCCAGCGACCTCCGGCGCTATGACCCGGCATGAAGGCCCACAACGCGTTGCGATCGGCGGTTGGGGCCGCGGGCTTGAGAACCTGTGGGCACGAGCGAGCGTTCGCCCACCGCCTCGCCGTGGCCACAAGGTCTCGCATTCGTAGCGGTCGCCGGTCCGCCAGAAGTCACAACATCGTCCACGTCACCGATCCGGATGGCGATCCCTCCCAGCCCCGAGAACGCACAGGAGTGCACTGATGACCACCTCACCCGCGTTGGCCGCCGTGCGTTGCGTCGACCTCCGATGCGAGCGTCTCGTCGACCCCATGGGGCTCGATGTGCTCGCGCCCCGTCTCTCGTGGCGGATCGAGGCCGCGGCCGGCATGACCGACGTGGAACAGCATGCATGCCAGGTCGAGGTGGAGGGCCGGTGGGACAGCGGCCGAATCGAGGGATGGCGCCAACAGCTCGCTTACCGCGGGCCAGTGCTCAGGTCCCGTGAGACGGTGCGGTGGCGTGCCCGCGTATGGACCACCAACGTCGACGTCACTGAATGGTCGGCATGGGCGAGCTTCGAGACGGGGATCCTCCAGCGGAGTGAGTGGGTGGCCAAGATGATCACCGCCGAGGTGCCGACCCCGGTGGTTTGCTTCGCTCGGGCCATCGCGGTGCCCGACGACGTGGTGCGGGCCCGGCTTCGCGTCAGCGCCCACGGGATCTTCGTGGCCACGATCGACGGTACCGAGGTTGGCGATGAGGTCCTTGCCCCAGGCTGGACCAGCTACCACCACCGCCTGCCGGTCCGCACCCACGATGTGACCGATCTGGTGCGTCCCGGCATGCTCGAGATCGCCATCCTGGTCGGACCGGGTTGGTACAGCGGGCGCATCGGACTCAGCGAAGCCGGCCCCCCCTACGGCGATCATCGGGCGGCGTTTGCCCAGCTCGAACTGGTTCGAGCCGATGGCTCGCTCGTGGTGGTGGCCACCGACGACACATGGAGCGCTTCGGCCACGCCCTACCTGGCGGCGGAGATCTACGACGGCGAGACCTACGACGCTCGGCTGCCCACGGCCGGGGCCACGATGCCGGTGTCGGTGCTCGAAGAATTCGACCCGGTCGTGCTCTGCACCCCCGCCGCTCCGCCCGTGCGGCGAACCCAGACGGTGAAGCCGGTGACCATCAGCGGCAACACCTTCGACTTCGGGCAGAACCTGGTGGGCTGGCTCCGGATCACGGTCCGCGACCTGCCCGCCGGCACCGAGGTGCGCATGCGCCATGCCGAGATCCTTGGCCCGGATGGGGCGCTGTTCACCGAACCGCTGCGTACCGCCAAGGCGACCGATCGGTACATCACCGCTGGAGAGGGGGAGGAGCACTACGAGCCACGGTTCACCTTCCACGGGTTTCGTTACGCGGAGATCGCGGGAGTCGAGCCGTCGTCCGTCGACGTTGCCGCGATCGTCGTCCATTCGGACCTCGAACGCACTGGCTGGTTCTCCTGCTCGGAACCCCTGATCGAACGTTTGCATCAAAACGTCGTCTGGGGCCAGCGCGGCAACTTTGTGTCTCTACCAACCGATTGCCCGCAGCGCGACGAGCGCCTGGGCTGGACCGGAGACGCGCAGGTGTTCTCGCCGACGGCCTCATTCCTCCATGATTGCGAGGCCTTCTGGGAGGGTTGGCTCGCCGATCTCGCCGCGGATCAGCAACCGAACGGTTCGGTGTCCCACGTGGTCCCGAGGCTCCCCCGATTAGGTGTCGACGGGGCCGCGGGATGGGGCGACGCCGCAGTCGTTGTCCCGTGGACCACCTACCTCGCCTATGGCGACGAGGCCGTCCTGCGTGGCGCTCTTCCGTCCATGTGGGCTTGGGTGGATTACGTGTCGACGCGCTTGGACGAGGAGCACTGTTGGCGTCAGGACTTCCAGTTCGGCGACTGGCTCGACCCGGACGCGCCCATCGAGCAGCCCTGGCGAGCCAAGGCGCGCTTCGATCTTGTCGCCACCGCGTACGCGGCACATTCGGCATCTCTTCTGGCCCGGGCCGCATCGGTCATCGGCGAAAAGAAGCTCGCCGCCGAATCGGCGGCGCGAGCCGAGGTCCTGCGGTCAGCCTGGTGGGAGCACTACGGTGCGGCCGCGCCGAGAACGCAGACGGCGGCTGCTTTGGCCATCGAGTTCGGGCTGACCCCAGACGAGGAGAGCCGGGCCGAGCTCGGCGATGCTCTGGCAATGCGGGTCCACGAGGCTGGGGAGCACCTGTCTACCGGCTTCCTCGGAACGCCGCTTCTCCTCCCAGCGCTGGCCGGAACCGGCCACCTCGACCTCGCCTACGAGGTGGTCTTGCAGCGGACCAGCCCGTCGTGGCTCTACCAGGTCCTTGCCGGGGCCACCACGATCTGGGAGCGATGGGAGGCGCTGCGTCCAGACGGTTCCGTGGCGACGGAGAAGCTCGGGGGTGGCTCGGGTGGGTCGATGGTCTCGTTCAACCACTACGCCTATGGCGCAGTCGCCGACTGGCTCCATACCACGGTCGCGGGCCTCCGTGTTGATCCGGAGGACCCCGGGTATCACCACGTCCTCGTCGAGCCGCGGCCAGGTGGGCGGCTCACCAAGGCATCCGCGCGCCGGGAAACCCGATACGGGGAGGTCTCGGTCGCCTGGGAGGTGGTCGACGACGATCTCCTCCGAGTGCAGGTCGAGCTCCCCCCGAACACCTCGGCAACGGTCACTCTTCCGGGCGAGTCGCCGGTGCGGGTCGGATCCGGGGCTTATGAGTTCGTCAGCAGAGCGAGCGGAGGGGAGCAGGGATGACGATGGACCCGATCGCCAGCGCACACCCCGAAACGGTTGAACCTCACCGGTGGATGGCCTCGCTCCCTTGAGCAAACGGGGCTTCGATGCCGAGCGCGGGCAATGAGTTCCTCGGCTGACCGGGACCTGGGATCCGGGACCGAGTCGGTGCATCGACTCTGGTCCGGCGATGCTCCTGGGTCCGAAGGCTGGACGCTGGAAGAGGAGGTCATCGTTCTCGCCGGTGAAGAGCGTGTCCGCAATGTCGTTGTTCCGACACTGACGGCCTTTCTCCCCGAGGACGGCAATCGGAGTCGGCCGGCCGTCGTGGTTGCCCCCGGTGGGGGATTCCAGATGTTGTCGTGGCACAGCGAGGGCGTCGAGCTGGCGCACTGGCTCGTTGCCCGCGGCGTGGCCGTGTTTGTCTTGAAGTACCGGCTGGCCGACACCGGGCGATCTCGCGGAGAATTCGACCAGGCGTTTCAGGCCATGTGGTCAGCCGTCCTCTCACCACCGGTCGAAGAAAGGCGCCAGTCGCTGCTTCTCGGGATCGACGGCGGCGTCATCGAGCGGGCCGTGGCCGACGGTCGCCAAGCAGTTCGTCTCGTTCGACAGAAGGCTTCCGATTTCAGGGTTGATCCTCGAAGGCTCGCGATGGTGGGGTTCTCGGCCGGCGCGATCGTCACCGTGCAGGCGGCGGTATCGGGCGACCGGGAGGAGCGCCCGGACCTCGCAGTGGCGATCTACGGCGCGGCGCTCGACCATCCGGTCCCCAAGGACGCCCCGCCCACCATGTTCGCCGCTGCGGCCGACGACCCCTTCTGTGCGCAGGTCCTCGCCGTCCACGCAGCGTGGCGAGCCGCTGGCCGTCCGGCGGAGCTGCACCTCTACGAGCAGGGGGGTCACGGCTTCGGCGTCGTCAAGCGGGGACTTCCGGTCGACACCTGGCCCGACCGAATGTGGGCCTGGTTCGCATCGCACGGGTTTTGTGACGAATAGGCGAATCGGTGACCGTTCATTGAGCTTCGTTGCCTTCGGGTGGTCGGCTTACTCGCCGGCCTGTCACTGACTATTCAGTTCACCGGCGCGCAGATACAGATCGCGCAGGAGGGCGATCTCTGCGCCGTGGTGGATCACCTCATCGATGACATGCAACACCCACGCCACCCGCGTGCTGTCCGCATACGGACCTCCGACAGGGCCGATCTTGGCCCACAAATGGGCGTCAGTGACTTCCATAAGGTCCTCGTGCCGCTCGGTCATCGTCGCCTTCACCACTTCAAGGGCAAGCTCGGCGGTCGACGGGACATCCCGATGCGGTCTGTCGGAGCGGGGAGCGAGTCCTATCCATGGCCGGAAACGATCGTCCATTGACCGGCCAACCGTTCCGACTGTGATGTGGGTAAGCCGCCATGCGATCGTCGTGATCGGCTGTGGCTGTGGCTCAGGCCAAGCGAAGTCCCACGTCCACGTCACGTCGGGTCCGGGCCGGACCGTCCAGCAGTCTGGGACGGGCTCCCACAGGTACTCCTCGTCGGTAAGTCCTCCGAGTCGGTCGATGAGACGCTGCCATGCGTAGTCGGACAAGCCGACCAACTCGTCTCTCAGCATCGAGTCATCCACGAGATCCAGTTTCGCTGGCGCGCCGCATGGCTGTCGAGGGCGCTCGCTCGGCTGGCCGGTCACCCGCCTCAATATGGCGGCCGGATTCCCATCCTCAGGCGACTTCTTCCCGCCGTTGCGCTTGACAGCGATGATCCACATACGTGGAATACTGCATTTTCATGATTGACCTCGGCCCACCGACCGCGAACGCTCGCCAATGACGAACCTCGACCTTGCCAGCGCGTGGGAGCTGGTTGCCGATGCCGTGCCTGACGTCGATGCCATCATCAAGGGCGCGGACAGGATTCCGTGGCGGGAATTCGATGAACTGGCGGCCCGGTTCGCCGCAGCCCTGGACGCCTCGGGCGTCGAGCCCGGAGCAAAGGTCGCTCTGTACCTCTTCAATTCGCCCGAGTATCTGATTGCGCACTACGGGTCGTTCAAGCATGGATGCGTCCCGGTCAATGTCAACTATCGGTATCTCGACGACGAGCTTGCCTACCTGATCGAAAACAGCGACAGCGAGGCCGTGGTGTTCCACACGTCGCTCGGCAGCAGGGTGGCGGCAGTGCGAGGCAAATTGCCCCGGGTCAAGTGCTGGA
>JBEDUR010000075.1:0-16416 GCA_040414865.1 Acidimicrobiales bacterium | reverse complement strand
GTGGCCGCGGCGATGGCTTCCTGAAGGACCCGCAACCCGCCAGGCCCCCCGTCCAGCGCGCTGAGTGGTTCATAGTCCCGCGCGTCACGGGGAAGGAACGGCACAGCTTCGGACGGCACGTACGGAGTCACCGCGACCACGACGTCGAGCGTTCCGCGGAGTTCCGCGGGGAGCGGATCGGCCAGATTGCCGAGGTACACCTCGACCCCGTTGGCGGCCGCGCAACGGTATGCCAGCGAGTCGATGTCCGACGCCACGACTCGGGCCCGCGGCCGGTGGCGGGAGAGGACAGCGGCGATCGCCCCCGATCCAGTGCACAGGTCGGCCGCAGCCCCCTCGGGAGGGAGCAGGTCGATGCCGCGCCGGGCGAGCAGTTCGCTCTGTGGGCGCGGGACGTAGACGCCCCGATGCACGACGATGCGTTGGTCGAGGAACACGGTCGATTCGACGACCCAGGCGAGCGGTTCGCCGTGTTCGCGCCGGGTGACCAGCTCCTCGAGGCGTGTCTCGTCGCCCTCAGCGGCCACGATGAGCTCGTCGGCCTCCTCTGCCGGGGCGATGCAACCGGCCATGGCGAGCCGGACGCTGACGGCGGCCCTCTTCGAGTGTTCTGTCTCCTCTGACACCGACGGCAACCTATCGGCGCCGCTCCGGGCGGACGATGCCGGGTCGGGCTGTCGGTCGTGGGGTATCAAGGCGACATGGAAGCGGCCGAGCCGCCCCGCCGGACAAGGCCAGCCGAGCCTGACGACGAGCTGGTCCTCCGAGCAACGGCGTTGGCCGTCGAGCTCAGCACGGCGGCCCGGGCGCTCACCAGGCGTCGAGACCTCAGGGCGCGGTCTCGCCTCGCTCGGCTGCTCGAGTCCGATGGCGGAACCCGCCTCGTGTTCGCGCTGGCTGATCGCGTGCTCCGACCGCCCGACGCGGGTACCGCCGCCGCTCAGTTGAGGCGCATCACTTCCGTCCGGCTCCCCGGGATCACTGTCACCGATCGCCTGCTGCTGCGAATGGGAGGCGGGACCGCCCTGATGGCTCCGGGCCCGGTCGTCTGGCTGGCGACGGCCTTGCTCCGCCGTCAGACCGCCTCGCTCGTGTTCCCCTCCGAACCGCCGGCGCGGCTCGCCCAGAGTCTCCAGCAAATGTGGGACGCCGGAGGGCGACCGAACGTCAACCTGCTGGGGGAGGCGGTTCTCGGGTCGGCCGAGGCCGAGCGGCGCTCGGCGGCATTCGAGGCGATGCTGCACCGGCCCGATATCGACTGCGTCTCGGTAAAGGTCTCCTCCATCGCCGCCGGCCTCTCACTGGTCGACTTCGGCGGGTCGCTCGAGCGGATCAGTGGCCCGCTCCAACGCCTCTACCGCGCGGCCATGGCGACCGACCCTCCCAAGCTGGTGAACCTGGACATGGAGGAGCACCGGGACCTGGATCTCACCGTGGCCGCGTTCACCTCGGTGCTGGACCGGCCGGAGTTCGCCGGGTTGACCGCCGGCGTGGCCCTTCAGGCTTATCTCCCCGATACCCACGAGTCACTGGACCACCTCCTCGCCTGGGCGGAGAGCCGCCGCCGCGCCGGCAAGGCGCCGGTTCGGGTGCGACTGGTCAAGGGGGCGAACCTGGCGATGGAACTGGTCGAAGCTGAGCTCAGGGGCTGGCCATCGGCGCCGTATCGGGCCAAGACCGACACCGACGCTTCGTACGCTCGGCTGCTCGAGCGGCTCATCGAGGCGGCGGGTTCGGGGTCGATCCAGGTCGGCGCGGCGTCCCACAACCTCTTCGACCTGGCCCTGGCGCTCGTCCTGGCCGACCGCCAAGGGGTGGTCGTCGACGTCGAGATGCTCGCCGGGATGGCCGACGCCGAGGCCCGGGCCGTAGCCGAGCGAATTGGGCGGGTGTTGCTCTACGCGCCGATCACCTCGCGCCGCGACTTCCGTAACGCTCTCGCCTATCTGGCCCGACGTTTGGACGAGAACGCCACGCCCGAGGGCTTTCTCCGCCAAGCCCTCTCGGTCGTCCCCGGAGACCGGGGCTGGGACGAACAGGCCGACCGGTTCGCCCGGTCGGTGCGCGAGCGCGCCGGGGTGGGCACCCACCGGCACCAGAACCAGGACCGGCGGACCGGCATCGAGGCAACAGCGTCCGGTGGCTCCTGGCGCAACGAGCCGGACACTGATCTCACGGTCCCCGGGAACCGGGCGTGGGCGCTCGGCGTCCTTCGCCGGCCACAGCGGCCCGCGCCGCCGGTCGCGGGCGTGATCGACGTCGACCGGGCAGTGGCCCGCGCCGACACCTCGGTCCCCGCCTGGTCGGCGGTCCCCACCGCCGAGCGTCAAGCGATCCTCGATCGGGCGGCCCAGGCCATCGCGGCGGGCCGAGCAGACGCGATCGGCGCCATGGCCACCGAAGCGGGCAAGACCTTCGAGGAGGCGGATGTCGAGGTCTCCGAGGCGGTCGACTACGCCCGCTGGTACTCGCGCTGCGCCGGATCCCTGGCCGCGCTGTCCGAGCAGTTGGAAAGCGAGCCGCTTGGCGTGGTGGTGGTCGCGCCGCCGTGGAACTTTCCGTACGCCATCCCGGCGGGCGGGGTCCTGGCCGCCTTGGCGGCTGGCAACGCCGTCATCGTCAAACCGAGCCCCGACGCCCCGGCCACCGCGGCCCTCCTCGTCGAGCAGCTTGCCCGGGCCGGCCTCGGGCCAGACCTCCTCCAGCTGGTGGCCGCACCGGACGACCAGGCCGGCCAACGTCTGGTCACCCATCCCATGGTCGGCGGAGTCGTGCTGACCGGGTCACTCGACACCGCACGCCGCTTCCTCCGGTGGGCGCCGCGCCGTCGCCTGCTGGCCGAGACGAGCGGGAAGAACGCGCTCGTAGTCGGGGCGACTGCCGACGTCGACCAAGCGGTCGCTGATCTGGTCCGATCGGCCTTCGGCCATGCTGGCCAGAAGTGCTCGGCCGCCAGCCTGGCCATCGTTGATGGGGCGATCCTCGACAAGAGCCAGTTCCTGGTGCAGCTGGCCGACGCGACCTCAAGTCTGCGAGTCGGTCCGGCGAACGATCCGTCGACGCAGGTGGGCCCGCTCGTTGGCCCGATGACGCCGGCTCTCGATCGGGCTCTCACAAGGCTGGACCCCGGCGAGTCGTGGCTGGTCGCCCCAGAGCTCCTCGATGCCGGCCTCCGGCTCTGGCGTCCGGGAGTCAGGGTCGGGGTCCGAGCTGGGTCATGGGCGCATCTCAACGAGTGGTTCGGGCCAGTGCTGGGGGTGATGCGCTGCGGAGGGCTCCAGGACGCCATCGGCCTGCAGAACGCGATCCCATACGGGCTCACCGCCGGGCTGCACTCGCTGGATCCGATGGAGCACCGCCAATGGTCCAGCTCGGTCGAGGCCGGCAATCTGTACATCAACCGACCGACCACGGGTGCGATCGTCGGCCGCCAGCCCTTCGGCGGTTGGAAAGGCTCGAGCCTCGGGCCGACGGCAAAGACGGGCGGTCCCAACTCACTGATCGGCCTCCGGCGATGGCGCGACGCGGCCCCGATCCCGGTCGACGACGCGATCCGCAGCTACCGAGAGTGGTGGGAGGGCTACTTCTCGGCTGGGGAGGACGTGGCCGGGCTTCAGGCGGAATCAAACATCCTGCGCTACCAGCCCTTCCGCCCCGGCGTGGTGCTGCGGCTGGGCGTAGACGCCCAGGACGACGAGGCCTTGAAGGCCGTCGGCGCGGCGGAGGTCGCCGGCTGCCCGCTGCTGGTCTCAACGCCTCAGCACCGGACAGGACTCGTCGGGCTTGCGCGCCGCGGGGTCGGGCTGGTGGTGGAGAGCGCCGAGGCCCTCGCCGCTCGACTGGCCGCCGGTCCAGCGGTGCGGGTGCGCCTGGTCGGCAGGCCCGAGGAACCGGTACTCATCGCCGCCGCCGAGCGCGGGCTCACCGTGCTCGACGAGCCGGTCTGCTCGCACGGCCGGATCGAGCTGCTCCGCTGGGTGCGAGAGCAGACGGTCAGTCGCAGCCTCCACCGCTACGGCAACATCGTCTACGACCGCTGATCGGCGAGGCCGGCCGTCGGACGATCAGCCCTGCTCGGCCACCTGTCGGGCCCACGGGTAGTCGGGCTTGCCGGTAGCGGTCCGTTGGACCCGGTCCACCCGGACGAACGCTCTCGGGGCCTTGTAGCGGGCCAGGTGCCCGAGCACGCTGGCCCGGAGCTCCTCGTCGGTGGCTGCGGAGGCCGGGCCGAGCTGGACGACCGCCACGACCTCCTGCCCCCATCGCTCGCTGGCCCGGCCCACCACCAGGACGTCGAGGACGTCGGGGTGGGCCAGGAGGGCCTGCTCGACCTCCTCGGCGAAAATCTTCTCCCCGCCGGAGTTGATGGTCATCGACTCCCGGCCGATCAGCTCGACCAGACCATCGGCCCGGAGGCGAGCACGGTCGCCGGGGACCACCATGCGGCGGCCGTCGACCGTCGGGAAGGTGGCCGCGGTCTTGGCCACGTCGTGGAGGTAGCCAAGGGGGATCGGGCCGTCGTGGGCGAGCCAGCCAACGTCATCGTGACCGGGCTCCAGAATCCGGGTGTGCTCTTCGTCCAACACGTACGTCGAGGCACTGGGCTGAAACACCCCGGTCGAGGGCGCCCCACCGGCCGAGCTCACGTTGGACAGCTGCGGGCCGGTTTCGGACGCGCCGCCTGAGTCTACGACGAGCACGCCGGGGAGGAGCGCCAGGAGTCGCGCCTTGGTGCCGACGCTCAGGGCCGCGCCGCCGGTCAGGATGAGCGAGAGCGAGCTGAGGTCGCGCGGGCCGCGCTCGAGCTCGTCACAGAGCGGCCGGGCGAACGCCTCGCCCACGATCACGAGGAGCTGGACCCGCTCTCGGGCGATGGTGTCGAGAATCGACGCCGAATCGAGGTTGGCCACGACGTCGGGGAAGACGACGGTGCCCCCGCCGAGGAGCATGCCCAGAGCGACCCACTGCCCGGCACCGTGCATCAACGGGGGGGCCGGGAGTGCCCGCCGTTCTGGGCTCTGGCCGACCGACGCTTCGATCGTCTTCAGGCTGGACGTATCGACCCCGCCAGAGGTGGCGAGTGGGCCGAGCGTGGTGTCGAAAATGTCGGCCTGTGTCCACAAGGTGCCCTTGGGGCTCCCGGTCGTACCCCCGGTGTAGAGCACGTAGAGGTCGTCGCCCGAGAGCGGCAGACCCAGGTCGGCGTGCGCGGCGCTCGCCAGCGCCTGCTCGTAGTCGAGCGCGCCCGGTACCAGATCGTTTCCCGACTCGTCGGCCACCTGGAGGAGGAACGGCTCCCGGTCCAGGTCGGGAAGGACGCGCTGAAGCGTCGGTGCGAAGGCGGCGTGGAACACGATGGCGGCTGCCCCAGCGTCGTTCAACAGGTAGGTGAGCTCGGCGTCCACGTAGCGGTAGTTCACGTTGAACGAGGCCGCCCGGGCGAGGGCCGAGCCCAGCATGCCCTCGAGGTACTCGTTCCCATTGTGCAGGTAGAGCGCGACGAGGTCCTGGCCCGACTCGGAACCGCCGATTATGGCCCGTTCACGGTGAAGCCCGATGCCCCGACCGGCGAGCAGGTTGCTCAGCCGCCTCGAGCGCTCGTCGACGACCGCGTAGGAGAGCCGGCGGTCCCGGAACACGATGCAGTCACGTTCGGGCACCGCCCGGGCGACGGCCTGGAACGCCGCTGCGTGGTTCTGCCCCATGACAATGCGCACCTCCCGCTCGGGACCACCAGTCTGCAACCTGCCCGGCCCAGGCGCTCGAGCGGTCGACTGGCGGCCGGCCGTGCTTCCGTTCCACGATGAACGGGGACATCTTGACCAGAGGGGAAGGAGTCGGGGGATGGAGCACATCGAAGCGGCGAGGCGTTGGGCCGACGCGTTGTCCGAGCCCTCCGAGGCGCGCAAGGCGGCCTTGGCCGAGGTCCTGGCCGACGACGTCGTGGCCGTGTCCCCGCTCGGGGCCACGGAGGGCAAGACCGAGGTGCTGGGTGGGTTCGGCCGGTCACCCCTGGCCGAGCCGCTGGCCCGGGCCAGCTGGGTCGATGGCGTCGGCGCCGACGGCCGCATCGAGCTGACCGGGACCTTTGCTCCGTCGGCTCCGGTCGGTGGGGTGGTCCTGCAGTTCTCCTTCGACGACGCCGGGCGGATCAGCCGGGTGGAGACTGGCGTGCTCCCGGCGCCGCCGCCCGAGCCGGTCCCCATCCACATCACCGAGGCGATGCGGACGGCGGTGAACGGCGCGATTGCCAATCACACGCCGATCATGGTCGCTTACGTGGACCGCGACGGTCAGCCCCACCTCTCGTTCCGGGGGACGACCCAGACGTTCAGCGAGGACCAGCTGGCGGTGTGGATCCGCAACCCTCAGGGAGGCCTGGTGGCCGCCATCGAAGACAACCCACACCTGGCCTTCTTCTACCGGGACCCGTCCACCCGTGCCGCCTACCAGTTCCACGGACGCGCCCACGCCGAGCACGATCAGGCAACGGCCGACCACGTGTATCTGAACAGTCCTGAGGTCGAGCGCAACGCCGATCCCAACCGCAACGGGGTCCCCGTCGTGGTCGACCTCGATCGGGTCGAAGGCCGAGACGCCTCTGGCCCGGTGCTCATGGTGCGAGGCGCCAAACCGTAGCGACGATGGAGACGGTCGTGCTCAGCCGGACCGGGCTCTCAGTCAGCGTCGCCGGACTGGGGTGCGGCGGCCGCAGTCGCCTCGGCCAGGCCACCGGTTCGACCGAGGCGGAGTCGGTCCGGCTGGTGCGACGGGCCCTCGAGCTGGGTGTGACCTACGTAGACACTGCCCGGACCTATGGCACCGAGGCCATCGTGGGCAAGGCGCTCGCCGGCCACCGATCCGATGTCGTGCTCTCGTCCAAGGTGCCCACTCAGAGACCAGCGACGGCCAACTGAGTCCGTCGGGGCTCCCGGCACTCGGTGCACCCGTCGCTCTCGGAGCTTCGGACCGACGTCCTCGATGTGTTCCACCTCCACGGAGTGCGCGAGGCGCTCTACCCCTACTGCGTCGACCGGCTCGTCCCCGAGCTTTTGGCGATGAGGGACGAGGGCCTGCTCCGGAACCTCGCCCCTCCGAGGGTTCGGGGCCGACGCCGGCCACGCCATGTTGTCCCGGGCGGTGGAGGAAGAGTGCTGGAACGTGGTCATGGTCGGGTTCAACCTGCTCAACCCGAGTGCTGGGGTGCGGGTCCTCATCAGCACCCAAGCGAACAATCCGGGCGTGGAGATGATGCGATAGATGGCATCCCAACAACAGACGACGTTTGTCCTCACAGACCTATCAGACCTCGCGGTTTGGGGAGAGTCCTCCTCGATCCGAGCCGTTTGCTTGGTGCTTCCAGCGAAGCTCCACGACGAAGGACCCAAGCTTTGACACCACCTCCACCACCGCCCAGCTGGTTCGGGCCAAGGGCCAGCACCGATGACCCCGCGGTCGCCGCGCTGCTCGATCAGGTAGCGCCTGCAGGGACCTGGCAAGACATCGGCGGCGAGTTCAACCTCAACGTCCGGCTCGACGCCGTTGAACCGCTCGTCCTGCGCGTGCATCGACCATGGGTGACGCGGGCCGTGATGCCAGAACTTCGGCTCACCAACGGTCGAACGGATCGACACACCGTCCCTGGGCCGTAAGGTCTGGTAGCGACCAGTAGCCAGCGGGGCGTTGTAAATCAGCTCCAGATCTTCGACCAGACGGCTATCGGGCGGCGTCACACATGAAGCCTAGTGGACGAAAACCGCAATCTACCTGGGGAAACAGGCTGGTAGACCTCCGACCGCACTTTTGACGCCGCAAGGCTTCGCGAGGCCCCCCGTCTAGGCGTTGATCGGCCTCAGGATGTTGAGCGAGCTAGAACGAACCAAGTGAGGCTTGACGTCCCTGACGAGGTCCGGAACACGGTCGTCGCCGACGGGAACGCGGCGTGGCTCGACGAGCTGCCATCGGTCGTGGAGTCCCTGGCGCACGACTGGTCGTTGAGCATCGGCACCACGTTGCGCGGCGGCCACGCTGCACTCGTCGTCGAGGCGACACTCGCCGACGGGACAGCAGCCGTTCTCAAGGTCGGCGTTCCTGGCAGCCGGCGGGAACTCGGCTTCGAGGCCGCCGCTCTGCGCCTCGCGAACGGCGATGGCTGTGAGAACCTGCTTCGCGACGACCTCGACCGCGACGCGCTACTGCTGGAGCGACTCGGGGCCGCCCTGTACGACGTCGTGCCAGATCCCGCGGCCCGGCACGACATGCTGTGCGATGTCGCCGCACGGCTCTGGCGCCCTGTCGGTCCCGACGTCGACCTGCCCACCGGTGCCGACCTGGCACGCCGGTATGCCGACCTAATGCTGCGATTATGGGAGGAGACGGGACGAGCGTGCTCGCAGCAGACCGTGGACGACGCGCTCGAATGCATGGATCATCGCCGACGCGCCCACGACGACCGACGCGCCGTGCTCGTACATGGCGACATCCACGACCTCAACGCGCTGCAGGCTGCGGACGGCACGTTCAAGCTCGTCGATCCTGACGGCCTGCGGGCTGAACCAGCGTGCGACCTCGGCACCATCGTGCGATGCAACCCCGACAGCGGCGACGACCTCCAGGCGAGAGTAGAGCGGTTGGCCGCCCGCACCGGTGTGGACACCACCGCAATCTGGGAGTGGGGAACGATCCACCGCGTCATTGGTGGCCTCGTCAGCCGGAGAATTGGGTTCCAGCCGTTCGGTGACCTCCTGCTCGCCGAGGCTGATCGAACTCACCAGAGACGCTGACTGCAGTCGGCGCTGGTTTAGGCGTCGGGCGGAGGACTCTTCCGCTCGGGCGGGGAGAGAGTCCGGGATTGGTGTTGGTTGTTCGGGTGGAGCTCGCGCGATCTCCTACAACGATGTGACGATGTCGGCGTCGACGCGGGGGAACAGCACCTCCATGAGCTCAGCCACCGGCCCGAGGTGCACGTCGTCGTAGCGCGCTTCCAATCCCTTTGCGCCGTAGCGTCCATAGATGAGGGTGGCCATCAGATCGGGGGGCACGCCGGCGCCTCCCTTCTCGTCGGGCGCCTGCTCGGGAGGCCCGGCCGCGATGCTGTGCACCCCACCTGGCTCATACTCCACGGTCATGGACGACACGTAATTGGATAGCAGCAGACGCCCGGAACGGTTCCCATACGGCGAACCGGCCAGGCGAGCAGACAACACCGGTCGAATCCGTCGGAGGAGGGCCACAGGGTCGGCCACCCGGCCGTAGAGGGCGTAGGTACGGGGATAGAACGTCGAAACCGGATTGGCGACCTCGGTAATGCCATTCCTTTGTCCGACCGCAACGGGCCGGCCGCTGCTGGCGGCCTCGGCCAAGAACGCCCAGAGGGCATTCGGGTCCTGCCCAGCCACCCGCGACACCGCCGTCACCGCGGCACCCAACCCGGGCGGGCCATCTCCAAACCGAGCCGAGCCGGCGACACGCCCTTCTATTTCCGCCACGAAGACCTCTCTCGGAGCCTCTGGTCGCATCCACCAGCGCCACCACTGCTCCGAGCGAGTGCAGGCGAGAGAAGCGGAGCACTGGACGTCAGCTTCCAACGCCATGATCCGAGGTACATCAGACTCTGACGCGGAACGGACCGACCACCCCGCCGGCATCTCGAGTTGCACGCCCGGATGGATCAGCCTCACCCCAGGCCAAGTGATCGCGTACTCGTAGCCGAACCGGCGATAGAAGTAGGGGATTCCACCGATGATTTGCGTGAGATCACCCCTGTCGGCCGACCAGCCGTGCAGCAGGTCCATTTGGCGGCGTACCAGGCCTCGCCGCTCGTAGCCCGACGCAGTGGCAACGAACTCCGGTTCGCCCACCGGGATCTCGACCTCCCCTAATCGGAAGACCTCCGACATGAGCGCGACAGAGGACACCACCCGGCGTTTCTCCACCGCGACCGTAAAGCACTCGATCCCGACCGCGGGGTCAGATGCCAGCGCCCGGATCATGACGTCGCACTCAGGCCCGTTTCGCGCCACTTGCAGACCGATGATCTGATCGATCTCCTCTTCCTTGGCGGACCGTACTTCCACCCGCCCAGCATGACAGCGAACCGGGATGCCTCGCCCCGGGTTTACTGACTCCGAGCCGAGTCGACATGCACCGGCCCGGTGAACAGGCGCGACCGACCTACGTCAAGGTGCTCGCAGATCGACCGCAGCATGAAGAGGCGTCGACTCGCTCCGACACCTCGACACAAGACGTCAACGCGAGCATCCGCCGGACGAGCGCCGACGACCAGCTCGTCGCCTCTCCGTCACTGACGGGTCAGCCCCTTTGATCGGGGCCGAACGACATCCCGAGCGGGCGTGGGGAAGCGCAAAACCTTCTTGCGCCGGGGAAGCGAGTGGGCCGTTCAGCCTGAATGCTTACGCCACGAATGCGAACTGCACTCGTTGTCCGTCAGCGGGCTGCGCGTCGAGCGTACGACCGTCCACCAACGGCGCTATCTGCTCATCCAGGAAAACCTGGCACCCCGACTGCTCCACCACTTCGTCAGTGGGTTCCGGAGCCTCCGAGATCGACAGGCCTAGCTGCAGCTGGTCGCTGTCCGGATTTTGGGCGAAGATCCGCAGGCCAGCGCCCTCACGCTCCCCCACGAGTTCTTGAATTGCCTGAGTCGCGCCATCAGTCAATGTCAGCATGCATTCCTCCTGGGCCCAAAAAGGTTGGCGTACCCGACGTCGGCCCCTGCGAAACCCATGGTGCAAACCTCGCCGGTACCAGGATCGGAGCGAGTTGTTCGACTGACATTCCGTCTCTAGAGGGCAATCTCGGGAATCCGGAACCATTTGCGGCAAAGCAGCCCAAGGTCCAGTTGCGCGTATCTCCCGGTGCCGGTCACTGGCTCGAGTTCAGATCGATAACGGCATGCAAGACTCTGCCCATGCCGAAGAGCTCATCGTCCGGCCGCCCAGTACCGCGACCCTTCGAGTTTCATTGGGGGAAGGGTCAGATTACCGAGGAGGCCGCTTTCAGGGGCCGCTACACAGAGCCGGCCGTTCAGCTGCTGGAGTACGAGGGCGGTGGTCAGGGCATCCGTTTCTGTTATTACAACCTTGATGGGCGCTTCCAGCGCAGCCCGATGATGATCGACAGCGACGACAATCTCGAAGGACTACGCGTTGCACTGAAGCAGACGCCGAAGCTCAGAGCTCTGCTGAAGAAGCTGAGTGGTTAGCTGGGAAGATCACCGATCGAGCTGGTTCGCGGCACTGTCGAGGTCTTCGGCCGCATCGGTCATGTCCCGCAGGGGTGTGATCAGCACCATGCCTGACCAGTGTGCAGAAGGTTCGAGATCGTCGGTCACTCGGCGCCACCGGGCGAGGCGAGACCGGCGGTGGGGAGCGGCTCGTCTCGGAGCGGAGTGACCGAGGGCACGAAGTGGACGGCATCAACGGCCGCCCCCAGCTCCACGGGAACCACGGCGTTGTACATGTGGCCTATCGCCACCGGCGGCGAGGGCGTGCCGCGCGGTGTCGGCCGCACCGGCAACACCAGCGGCGTCCCCTCCCGGGCTAAGAAGGCGTTCAGGGTGTCGGCCGGGTAGGAGGCGCGGGTCGGCAGATCAGGGAAGGGCTGGCTGTCTTCGCCTTCGCTGTAGAGCATCCAAACCGCTCCTGCCCGCAAGCCGGACTCGACCAGGTGGTGACCGAGGGAAGCGACCCGCCCGCCGCCCGGGCCCACGCCCGCCGTGGCGGTGACATCGTATTTGGCCAGGTGAAAGGCGTGGCCCATCAACACGACCAGCTCGTCGGGTGTGCGGCGGGCCAGAATCCGGTCGACGTGGTCCTTCATGAGTTCCTCGCGCCGGGCCATGGCGGGGCGAAGCGCCTCGTAGTCGGGGGCGGACATGGCGAGCGCCGCATAGCGCAAGGATCCGATGAGGGCATCAAGGTCGTCGAGTGCGTCCACGTCGGCGGGTAGGAGCCCGGCTGCCCCCTCCAGGCGGTCGGCTTCGGCCGCCTGGGTCTCCCCCTCGACCCTTTCCAGCCGAGCCCAGAACTCGGCCGGGATGCCCGGCATGTCCCGGGCCATGGCCACGTCCTCATATCCGGCGCCGGGCGCGTCGATGTCAAAGCCGAAGAACCGCCCGGCCTCGCGCATTCCGGGCAGGGTGCGAAGCCCCCGATAGAACCGGGCCTGCTCGGCTTTGAACAACGCTGTCGGATACGCCCGGTGTGAGGCGGCCAGCACCCCCGAAGGGGCGTCGTCGCGATCAGGCCGCAAGTGGCGGCGATCGCCGAACGTGGCCGCCCGATCGAGGTGGACGGGATCGCCGCTGGTGAGAAAAGAGGCCACGTCTCGGCTGTCCGACCAGCCCAGTTCCTCGCCCACCACCAACGACCGGCGGGCGGCCAGCCGCCTCAGCCACCACAAGCGGAAATCAGTCTTCTCGTGCACGAAGTGGTTCGCCTCACCCAGGAAGACCACATCGGCGGCGGCAACCCGGTCGATGAGCGCTTCGAGGCGCGTCCGGTCTCTTCCGGCCGGTTCGAGCGAGTCCGGATCGAGGGGAATAACCGGTTCCACGGAACAGACGCTACCGACCGATGGTGGAGGGGTCCGGGTGCACCGGTGGGACCGTCGGCCGTGACGGGAGATCTAGAGCGTGCGTGGGGCGCTGGAGCGGGTGAGCATTTGGATTCCAGCGGGTTGGCCACCGTTCAGGTACGTCGTCCGTCCGTTGCCGGGGGAAGCGTTCAAGGACCGTGACGGACCGGGCTCAAGCTTCTCTCTCAACCCTCCATTAGGGTGGCGCCCGATGCGGCTGGAGATGGCCTTGCGTCGGGTCATCCAAAGGGTGGAGGAACAAGGGTGGACGTTGAGCGTTTCGAGGTGAGCCGGACGATCGGCGCTGACCCCGGGGCGATCTTCTCGGTGCTCCGCGACCCGCGCGGTCACGTGGCAATCGACAGCTCGGGCATGCTCATGAGCGCGACGGGCGAGCCGGTCCGGGCGGTTGGCGACACGTTCATTGTCCATATGGACCGGGAGTCGCTGAACGACTTTCCGCTCGGCCGCTACGACGTGGTCGTCACCATCGAAACCTTCGAGCCCGACCGGGAGATCGCATGGTCAGTCTCGGGCGCGAACCGGCCCTCGATCGGTCACGTCTACGGCTATCGCCTCGAGCCGGTCGACCAGGGGACGCTGGTCACCTCCTACTACGACTGGTCAGCCATCGACTCACAGTGGAAGGAGCGTGGTGTCTTTCCGGTGATTTCCGAGCTGGCACTACGGGCCACGCTCGGGATCTTGGCGCGCACGGTCGCCCCCGACGGGCCGAAGTCGGCGGCCCCGTAGCGACCGCCTCCAGCCGGCCTTCAGCGATCGGACCGCAGGGACTCGGCCTCGAAGAGCACCACCGCGTCGTCGAGCGGGAGCACCATCTCGGGTCGGACGTGGACGTGGTCGTCGGCGACGAGACGCACCGAGGTACCCCGAGCGGTGAAGCCGATGACGTGGCGGGTGAAGGTCATGGGACCCTCGTGGATCCCCACGCCGACCAGGCCCTCGGCACCCATGGCCCGTCCCGAGGTCTGCAGGCGCTCCATCGCAGTCTCCCGCGCGTTGTAGAGGGCCTCCGTCAGGTTGGTGAGCTCGACGTTCTGGTTGGACTGGCGGATTGCCGTCGCCGCGTCCCGGCGGGGGGCGTAGACGAAACTCGCTCCGAAGGCCAGCCCGACCGGGTACCACCCGGCCCCGATCAGCAGTGAGAAGTCCCGCGCTGAGAGGTCCGAGACGAACGGCCGGCTGGCCGGTGTCGTGGCTCCCACCGGCCGTACCGCCGTGCCGACCAAGCTCACGTCGATGTGGCGGGAGTGGATCTCCACCTCGACGCGGACGCCCACCACCCCGTGCCCGCCGGCCGTGGCGCACTCGTGGCCGAGCCGGGTTGACGCGGCTTCGACCGCCAGGTTGTGGGCGTCGGTCGGTGACTGGAGCTCGCCCCGGCCCCAGGTCCAGGCCCCGACCTGGACGGAGGTCACCGCGACCCCGAAGACCAGCTCGATCGGCTCCCAGCCGATCGCGTGCAGAAGCAGGGCCTCGTCCATGCTGAGGTCCGAGGTCACTGCCCGCGCGTCGGTGCTCTTGCCGCCTTCGGCCAGCCAGTTGGCCGCGGCCAGCATCTCAGCCCGGACGTCGCCCGGTGGGACGGCGGCGCTCACGACAGGCGAACCGTCGGTCGCGGGGCGGCAATCGGGTCGAATTCCTTGAACCGGCGGACCCTGGTGCCGCGCAAGGTGCATTCGAGCACCTGGTCGCCTGAGCCGACCTCGCGCTCGTGAGTGGAGAAGGAGATGCCATGCAGGGTGTCCGTCCCCAGCTGCTTGCGAGAGTGCTCACGGGCCAGCGTCCGGGCGGCCAGACGGGCCTCCGAGACCTGCTGCACCTCGGCGGTCGAGCCCATGGCCTGGCCGAAGCCGTAGGCGCCACCCTCCATGAGGTACTCGGTGATGCAGTAGGCCCAGACCCGAACCGAGGCGATCGTGGCCACGACCGAGATCGGCATGAACCCGGCTTCGAGCAGCTTGGCCAGGCGCTGTCCGGCAAGGTACGTGGACCACGGCTGGCCACCGGGAGGCGGCGGTGCCCCTTCCACCACGACCGCGGTCCCGAGCATGTGGAACTCGACGACGTTCATGTCGGCCAGGCCGTGTGAGGTGTCGGTGACGCCCACGATCCCGTGCGCGCCGACCTCTCGGGCTTCCTCGACCATCCGGCTGAAAGCGGACGAGAACCCCTCTGTCCAGGCGTCCTCGACCCAGGTCTGCTCGTAGTTCTGCCCCCATGTCCGGTGTTCTCCCCCCACGAAGCCATGCGGGCAGTACCAGTTCTGCACGTAGACCCCGCCGCGCCCCGAGTACGGGGTCGTCCCGCGCAGGTAGGGGGAACCGGCCGCATACCAGCCCCACTGCATGGCACAGAAGCCCTGAACAAGACCCACCGGTCGGAGGCCCATCTGCAGACAGGCGGCGAAGTCCGGAACCGTGAGCCCCGAGGAGAAGGAACCCGACTCGAGGCGACGCGGGGCTGCCTCCGGGAGGTCCGGGGTGGTCATCAGTTGTCGAGCGAGATGATGACGGTGGGCTTGGGCAGAGTGACCTCACCGTCACCCTTGGTCACCGCCGTGCCCAGCGAGAGGAACTCGATGGTGTGGGATCCCCACTGGTGAGACTTCTCCTCCAGTCGCACCCCGACGATCCCGGTGGCCCCCAGGCGGTTCCCCTCGTCCTGCATCCGGGTCATGGCCAGCTCGCGGGCCTCGTAGAGCGCCTGGGTGAAGTTGGGAAGCTCGACGTTCTGACCCATTGACCCGAGGGTCTGGCCGAGCCCCCGGTGGGCGATGTGGTACACGCAGGTTCCCATCACCAGGCCCTGAGGCACGTAGCCGGTCTGCATGATCGTCCAGAAGTCCTGCCCGGACAGGTCTGAGGTGAAGGGCTTGCCGAGCTTGTTGCGGTAGGACCTGCCGTCCTCCGCCCTGACTGCAGTCCCCAAGGCGATGAACTCGGCGGCGTCGCTGCCCCATTCGTAGTAGTTGACATCCAGGCGCACGCCGACGACCCCGTCCGCTCCGAGCTCGTCGGCCTCCTCCTCCATTCGGGTCATGGCGAGCTCGCGGGCGTTGTACATCGCCTCCGTCAGCTTGTTGAGCTCCTGGCTCGTTGACCAGCGCCGGCCCTGGAACCCGGTGTGATAAATCGACGAGCCCATAACGAAGCCGAGCGGATGGAAGCCCGTCTCCTTGACCAGAAGAAACTCGTTGACCGAGAGGTCGGAAGTAAAGAACCCGTGACGAAGCTCCTCCAGCCGATGTTCGGCATCCTTGGGAAGATCCGTCGGCGTCGTCATTGGACTCCTCCAATCATGAGGTTCTCGAGGGCGAGACGGGTGGTTTCGGAGCGCGTCGCCTCGGCCTGAAGCGCGCCGAGGAGTCGTTTGAGCCAGCTGGCCATGTCGACCTGCTCGCTGCGGATACGGATGCCGCCGGAGGAATGGCCGATGGTGCAACGCACCACTGCCCCCTCGATCTCGGCTCGGAGAACGTCGTTCCCGAGGGTCACCTGGATCGCCCTGATCTCGTCCGATCGACGTAGGAGGCCCCCGCGTCGCTCCACGACCAGACGGTCGCCGAGGGAGCCGCCGAGTTGGGTGACGAGCAGCCCGAGGAGGGTCGACACGTCAGCGGCGTCGGTGGCGAGCTCCGAGACGGCCAGTTCGAGGTCGAAGCCGCCGGGGGAGCCCGACGGTTCGAGCGCGTCGCCAGTCATCGGCGATCGGCCGTGGATCTCAACGTGCCTCCAGAGTGCGCTCGTCCGGTGTCGCGGGACCCACTGTAGGGGCCCGGCGGGGGGCGCTCCCAGG
>JBEDUR010000074.1:0-7536 GCA_040414865.1 Acidimicrobiales bacterium | reverse complement strand
GCAGAGCCCGGCGGGCGAACCGGTCATCCACCGGTTGGCCGACCCCTGGACCCTCATCATGTTCCTCTCGACAACCTGCGATGGGTGCCAGGAGCTCTGGCACGACTTCGCCGAACCGGAGCACTCGGTGCTCCCCTCCGACCTCGCGCGGCTCGTGGTGACCCGGGCCGGCGAGGAGCCATCGGCCATCCTTTCCCGGGCCAAGGAGGCGGCGGTGGTGCTGTCCGACGAGGCGTGGCCGGACTACGGCGTCCACTCCGGCCCGTTCTTCGTCTTGGTCGAGGGTGGGCGGCGTGTCGCGACCGAGGGGGTGGCCTGGTCCCTCGAGCAGATCGCGAGCGCGATCGACGCCGCCCGTACCCGCTAGAGGCCGCCCGATGGACCACGAGGTGCTCCACGTCGACACCGACGGCAGCACGACGACCGACCTGACCCGCGCAATCCGAACGTTCTGCTCGGGAAAGGGCGACGGTCTCTGCAACGTCTTCGTGCCCCACGCCACCGCGGCACTCGCGGTCCTCGAACTCGGCTCGGGTTCCGAGCGCGACCTGGCCGAGCTGCTCGGTCGCCTCCTGCCTCGAGACGACCGCTACACCCACCGGCACGGGTCTCTTGGCCACGGCGCGGACCATCTGACGCCGGTCGTCCTCAGTCCGTCGCTCGTGCTCCCGGTCGAGGCCGGAGAGGTCCGGCTCGGGCTGTGGCAGTCGGTCGTCCTGGTGGACACCAACGTGGACAACCCTCACCGGGACGTCCGGTTGTCCTTCCTCGGCGACCGCTGAGCGGTCATGGGTGTCACAGCTCTCGGTCATCCTGTCGGCGACGGCGTGCGACACGGCCGATACCAGGGAGGCACCAGGAAATGTCCGGAACCCCGATCACGATCGACTGTGACCAGTGCAGCCTGCAGCACACCTCGGCCTGCGAGGAGTGCTTGGTCACGTTTGTGCTCGGGCGTGAGCCCGGCGACGCCGTGGTCATTGACGCCGCCGAGGCCCGAGCCGTCCGAATGCTCGAGCGTGCCGGTCTGGTGCCAAACCTTCGCTTCGACGCCCGGGCCGGGTAACCGCAACGACCCGGGTCCGGGCGGTGACCCGGGATGACGTCGACACTGTTGGTCACCAATGACTTCCCGCCCAAGGTCGGCGGGATTCAGTCCTACCTTTGGGAGCTTTGGCAGCGGCTCGACCCGTCATCGACCTCAGTCCTGACCGCTCGTTCGCATCCCGACCACGCGGCCTTCGACGCGGAGCAGGCAGCTCGGGGGCTGCGGATCATCAGGGCCCGCAGCCCGATCCTGTACCTGCCGACCCCGTTCGCGCTGAGGCGGATCAAGGAGACCTGCGCCCTCCGGCATCCAAACCTGGTCCTTTTGGACCCGCTGTTCCCCCTCGGCCTGCTCGGCCCGTATCTCGGAGTCCCCTACGGAGTCATCCTCCACGGCGCCGAGTTCACGATCCCGGCCAAGATCCCTCTCTTTCGTCGCCTGCTCGCAGCCACCCTCAGGCGGGCGAGCATCGTGGTCTGCGCCGGTCGCTACCAGGCCGAAGAGGCGCTCAGAGTGTCGGGCGGGTCGGCCAGGCTGGTCGAGATTCCGCCCGGGGTCGACTGCGCCCGCTTCGGCCCGCTCACGGGCGAGAGGCGGGCAGTCGCCCGTCGCCGACTGGGTATACCCGAAGAAGCCCTTCTCGTGGCCAGCGTGAGCCGGCTCGTCCCCCGCAAAGGGATGGACGTTCTCATCGAAGCGGCTGCCCGGTTGTGTACCGACCATCCCCGGCTCGAGGTCGCGATCGCTGGTGAGGGTCGCGACGCCAGGCGACTGCACCGAGCTGCCGCCCGGCGTCGAGCTCCGGTGCGGTTTCTCGGACGGATCACTGACGACGAGAAGTCAGCCCTGCTCGGCTCAGCCGACGTCTTCGTCATGGCTTGCCGAAACCGGTGGGGAGGGCTCGAGCACGAGGGATTCGGCATCGTCTTCCTGGAGGCGGGGGCCGCCGGACTCCCCCAGGTGGCCGGAGACAGCGGCGGGGCGACCGACGCCGTGCTGGACCACGAGACCGGGTTCGTGGTCCGTCGGCCGAGCAACCCCGACGCGATCGTCGCGCCATTGCGCTCGCTGCTCGACGACCCGGCGGTCAGACGGCAAATGGGGGCAGCTGCTCGAGCCCGGGCACTGGCCTGCTTCGACCACGAACGGCTTGCTCCCAGGCTGGCCGAGGCGCTTGCCGAAGTGGGAGGCTAACCGCCAGCCGGGCCGCACCGGGCCCGGCTCGACCCGCATCGGGCGAGGAGGACGCGTGGCCGAGGAGGCAACCGAGCGCATCACGGTGGCCGCGACTCCCGACCGGTGCTTCGAGGTCGCCGACGACATCGAGCGCTATCCGGAGTGGTTCGCCGAGATCAAAGAGGTGACGGTGCACGAGCGCGACGACGCGGACCGGCCCTCCCTTGTCTCGTTCCGGGCGGCGGCGTTCGGCCGGAGCACCAGTTACACGCTGGCTTATGACTTGCGCGACGCGCCTCGGGTGCTCGGCTGGCGGCTGGTCAAGGGGGACATCACCACCCGCCTCGACGGCCGGTACGAGTTCGTGGCGACCGGGGATGGCCGGACCGAGGTGACCTATCACCTCGAGGTCGAGTTCCGGGTGCCGCTCCCCGGCTTCATCAAGATGCGGGCACAAAGCCGGATCATGACGGCCGCGCTGCGGGAGCTGAGGGCTCGGGTCGAGTCCTCGGCGTGACCATGCCCGGCGGTCGGGGTCTCCGGGTCGGCGTTGACATCGGCGGGACCAAGCTGTTCGGCCTCGCTCTGGGCCCCGACGACGACGTCGTGGCCGAGGCTCGGTTGGCCACTCCCCAGCTGGAGGAAAGTGGCCGGGGCAGCGGTGGCCAGCTCGGGGCGGACGTGGCGGACGCGGTGGCCGAGCTC
Source organism: Acidimicrobiales bacterium (assembly GCA_040414865.1). Lineage (GTDB taxonomy): Bacteria > Actinomycetota > Acidimicrobiia > Acidimicrobiales > RAAP-2 > Palsa-461. The sequence continues at coordinate 4,607 of JBEDUR010000074.1, read as the reverse complement.
GTCCGACGGCTGTTGGAGCGGTCCGAGACCAGGACCCCCGGCCGGTTGGCTGTCGGCGTGGGTGCGCCGGGCATGGTCGATCGCCGGGGCGTGTTGCGTTTTGCTCCCAACCTCCCCGGCGCGGCCGGGGCCGACCTGCGTCGACTGGTTGCCGAGCGCCTTCCGCAAGCGAGCGTCATCGTCGAGAACGACGCGAACTGCGCCGCCATCGGCGAGTTGGCCTTCGGTGCCCTGCACGGAGTGGACGAGGCCGTGATGATCACCTTGGGAACGGGCATCGGCGGCGGCCTGGTGGCGGGGGGCCAGCTACGGACCGGGGCGTTCGGCTTCGCCGGGGAGATCGGTCACATGATCGTGGACCCGGCCGGGCCACCGTGTCCATGTGGGCGGCGCGGGTGCTGGGAGCGCTACGCCTCAGGCGGAGGTCTCGGGCGCCTGGCTCGAGAGGCCGCCTTCGCCGGCCGGCTGGCCATCGTGGTGGCCCAGGCCGGCGGTGATCCCGAGAACGTCCACGGCGAGGACATCACTCGGGCGGCGCTTCGGGGAGACGAAGGGGCTCTGGGCGTGCTCGAGGAGTTGGGCTGGTGGGTGGCGCTCGGGTTGGCCAACGTCGTCGCCATGGTCGACCCAGAACTGATTGTCCTGGGCGGTGGTCTGGCCGAGGCGAAGGACTTGCTCCTGCACCCGACCCGCCGGGCCTTCGCCGAACTGGTCGAGGGTGCCCGGACGCGCCCTGAGATCGAGATCATGGGCGCAACCCTCGGTGAGCGGGCCGGTGCGGTCGGGGCTGCCCTGGCCGCCCGCAGCGCATGGGGCGAGCGGTGAGTGCCCGGGTTGGCATCATGCTCCCCAGCTTTCGGGGCACCCCAGGCGAAGCCCTCGCCGTCGCCTCCGAGGCGGAGGACCGTGGGCTCGACGGCGTCTTCGTCTACGACCATCTCTGGCCGATGGGCCAGCCGGAGCGTCCGGCCATCGCCCCCTTCCCCCTGCTCGGAGCCGTGGCCGCCACCACCTCGGTCCTGCACCTTGGCACCCTGGTGGCCAGGGTGGAGGTGATCCCTGACGAGCTTCTCGTGGCGGAGTTCGCCGCCCTGGACCACATGGCGCCGGGCCGGGTCATTGCCGCCCTCGGCACGGGGGACCACCTGAGCTTCGCCGAGAACGAGGCGTACGGGGTGCCACTCCGCTCGGCGAGCGACCGTCGAGCCTCCCTTGGCAGCTGCGCCCGTGCCCTCCTCGGGCTCGGCCTCCAGGTGTGGATCGGCGGACTCGCCCGGGCGACCGTCGCGGTCGCCGAAGAGGTGGGGGCGGTCGCCAATTTCTGGCAGGCGGACCCCGAGACGGTGGCCACTCAGGCAGCCCGTTCCCCGGTGACCTGGGCGGGGATGGCCACGCCGGGTCGGCCCGACGCCGACCTGGACGCCGCCGCCATCGTCGCCTTGGCGCGGCCCCTGGTCACCGCCGGGGCGAACTGGTTGGTGTTCGGCTGGCCGGTCGACCTTGTCGAGCTGGCGAGCGCGGCCAGGGCGATCCACTCCGACTGAGCGCCTGGTTCCCTGGGCGCCCGGGGGCGACGAGTACCCTGATCCGCATGGAGTTCCGCCGGATCAACGGGCTGCCGCCGTATGTCTTCGCCACGATCAACGACCTGAAGCTGCAGACCCGCCGAGCCGGACGAGACGTCATCGATCTCGGGTTCGGCAACCCGGATTTGCCTTCGCCCGATGTCGCGGTGGAGAAGCTGGCCGAGGCCGCCCGCAACCCGAGGAACCATCGCTACTCCTCGTCCCGGGGGATCCCCAAGCTCCGCCAAGCGATCGCCAACCGTTACCTGCACCGTTTCGGCGTCGAGCTCGACTTCGACACCGAGGTGGTCGTGACCATCGGTGCCAAAGAGGGGCTTTCCCATCTCATGTGGGTGCTGCTCGGGCCAGGGGACACCGCGCTCGTGCCGTCTCCGTCCTATCCGATCCACATCTACGCCCCGCTCTTCGCCGGCGCCGATGTCCGCCAGGTTCCGCTGGAAAACACCGCCGCGCCGGTCGGCCTCGGGCCGCCCAACCCCGGCGCCGCTTTTTTCGACGGATTGATGGAGACCTGGGAATCGGCCTGGCCCAAGCCCCGGGTCATCCTGCTTTCCTTCCCCCACAACCCGACGACCGCCTGCGTGGACCTCGAGTTCATGGAGCGGCTGGTTCGCTTCGCCCAGGAGCACGAGGTGATCCTGGTGCACGACTTCGCCTACGCAGACATTGCCTTTGACGGCTACACCCCGCCGTCCATCCTCCAGGTCCCCGGGGCCAAGGACGTTGCGGTCGAGCTGTACACGATGACGAAGTCCTTCTCCATGGCCGGATGGCGCATCGGCTTCACGGTCGGCAACGCTGACATCGTCGCCGCCCTCACCAATCTGAAGAGCTATCTCGACTACGGGGCGTTCCAGCCGATTCAGATCGCGGCCATCGTCGCACTCAACGAAGCTCCCGATTACCCCAAGGAGATCAACGACACCTACCAAGCCCGTCGCAACGCGCTCTGCGACGGACTGAAGCGGATCGGCTGGTACCTGGAACCGCCCAAAGGGACGATGTTCGTCTGGGCGCCGGTCCCCGAGCCCTACCGCCACATGGGGTCGCTCGAATTCTCCAAGTTCCTGGTGAACGACGCCGACGTTGCCGTTTCCCCGGGGGTTGGGTTTGGACCCGGCGGCGACGAGCACGTGCGCTTCGCTCTCATCGAGAACGAGAAGCGGATCGGCCAGGCGGTCCGGAACCTGCGCCGCAGTCTTACCGAGCTCTCGGCCTGACCTGCCCGAACAAGGACCGCGGCCAGCACCTGTTCCGAAGCGCGCGAGCGCCCGCGATGAGCCCATCGTCGAGCTCTTGGCTGGCCCTCCCTATTGTTGGAGTGTTTCTCGGGGGACCGGTTGGATGGCCAAGCCCGGTTGCCCCAGTGCTCAGGCCCACGCTCGCGAGCGCTCGACCGTCCGGAGCCACGTGGCATAGGCGGCGTCGGCCAACCCCGGGTCGAGGGCGGGAACGAACTCGGCATCGAGGCGCCAGAGCGAGCCCAGCTCGTCGAGCGATCCCCAGACCTCCTCGGCCAGCCCGGCCATCATGGCGGCACCGAGCGCCGTGGACTCGATGGAGACCGGTCGGGTCACTGGGATCCTGAGCTGGTCTGCCTGGAACTGGAGAAGGAGATCCATGACGGCGGCTCCGCCGTCGGCTCGGAGCACGCTCGGTGCGGTCCCGGCGCTGCCCATGGCGTCGGCCATAGCCCGGACCCCGAAGGCGATGGCCTCGACGACCGCCCGGGCCAACTGGGCCCGGCCCGTCCCCCGGGTGATCCCGAGGACGGTGCCCCGGGCTCCGGGGTCCCACCACGGACTGCCCAGTCCGGTGAACGCCGGGACGATCGTCACCCCGCCCGCGTCGGGGACCGAGGCCGCCAGAGGTCCGAGCTCCTCGGAGCGTTCGATCACGCCGAGGTTGTCTCGCAACCACTGGATGGCCGCACCGGACACGAAAGTCGAGCCCTCCAGCGCGTACGTCGGGCCCCGCCCGTGTTCGCCCAAGTCCCAGGCGATCGTCGTCAGCAGCCCGTCGGCTGGCGCCGGGCATCCCGGACCCACGTTGGTCAGGACGAAGCTCCCGGTGCCGTAGGTGGCTTTGGTCATGGAGGGCTCGAAGCACGCCTGCCCAAAGAGCGCCGCTTGCTGGTCACCAGCGATCGCCGAGACCGGAACACCGGCGAGTGCGTCCAGCCCGGTCTGCTCGGCTACGGCGCCCAGCCGGCCGCACGACGAGCGCACCTCGGGAAGGGTGGGGAGGGGAACCCCGAAGAGCTCGGCCAGCTCGCCAGCCCACTCCCGTTCGTGGATGTCGAAGAGGAGAGTACGGCTGGCGTTCGAGACGTCGGTGACGAATACCCCGCCGTCCCGACCACCGGTCAGGTTCCACAGCACCCAGGCGTCGACCGTCCCGAGGGCCAGCGCCGGGTGGGAGGCGTCGAGGCCGCCCTCGGTCAGGAGCCACTCCATTTTGGTGGCCGAGAAATAAGGGTCGAGCACGAGCCCGGTCGTGGCTCGCACCTGCTCGAGGTGGCCGGCCTCGACGAGACCCTGGCAGCGGGCGGCCGTGCGGCGATCCTGCCAGACGATCGCCCGGTACAGCGGCCGACCGGTCGACCGGTCCCAGGCGACGACCGTCTCCCGTTGGTTGCTGAGGCCGATGGCGATCGGCGTCGCTCCCAGCGTTGCGATCAGCTCGCCCAGAGCGGCCCGAACGTGGTCCCAGATCTCGACTGGGTCGTGCTCGACCCAACCGGGTTGGGGGAAGTGCTGGTCAAGCTCTCGGTAGGCGATGCCCTGCACGGTCCCCGACTCGTCGACGGCGAGGGCTCGGACTCCGGTCGTGCCGGCGTCGATGGCCACGACCGAGCCCACGGGCCGACCATAGAGCACCCGGCCGAGATGGCCCGGGAAGCGTCCGACGGCCTTTGGCCGGTCGTCGGAGGGCGGGCACCCCTGACGCGCCCTTGAGCCGAGCGATCAGTGTTTTCGAACAAGAATCGCCTCACCTGGGGCAACAGGGGGCGGTTGTCGT
>JBEDUR010000073.1:0-22471 GCA_040414865.1 Acidimicrobiales bacterium | reverse complement strand
CAGACCCTGCAGGCCGCGGTCCTGCTGTGCTACCTCAACGCCGCCTTGGCCATCATCTACGTGATCGCCTTCGGCGCCGCCCTTCCCCTGGTCCTGTTGGCCGCGGCAGTTGGCGCCGCCGGGATCGCCAACGAGAAGCGGTGGGGGTACTGGCTCGCCGTCGTGGCCGCGGCCGTCTACGTGGTGAGCCAGCTGGCCTTGTTCGTGGCCATCTCCCAGAGCCTGGGCCAGGTCCTGAACTTGGCCTTCGCCGCTGTCCTGATCGCCCTCCTTCTCCACCCCGAGAGCCGCCGGTACCAGCGCATCTGGTTCAAGTGAGGCCGTAGGACCCGACGCCCGGAGCCAGCCGGCCCCGGCGATCGCGGGAGGGCCAGGCGACCTGACCTCGGCCGCTGAGCACGCCTCTTTTGACCCGTCAGCCGAGGCGATGACCCCGAGCGCGTGTCCTGCCACCGCACCTTCGTTTTGGGGTGCTCGCCCGGGGGTGAATTAGGGTTCGAGACGGGCCCCGTTCGGGGCACGTTTCGGCTGACCAGGAGCCCGGGCAGATGACCACCGTGACCGACGTCGACCAGCGGTCCTCGAGCCTCGGTCAGCACCCGGGCCACGGCGACGGCAACCTCGAGTCGCGCCGGGACCTGATGGGGGTCGTCGACGGGGTCGATGGCGGTGTGCCGATCGGCGACGACGCCGCCTCGGACGTGGCGGGCACGGCTTTCGCGTCCGCCACCCAGGTCCTCGCGAGCTTGTCCCGCTAGGGCAAGCCCGGGTGCTTCGGTGATCCGAACGCTGGCGGACACCCCCGAGGGGCTGCCCAACCTTCCGATCGGTCAGGACAAGACCGAGAGGGTACGGGCGATGTTCGACCTGGTCGCCCCCCGCTACGACCTGGTGAACCGGGTCATCACCCTCGGTCTGGACCGCCGCTGGCGGCGCCGGACCGTTGACGCCCTCGGCCTCCCACCGGGAGCGACCGTCCTCGACCTGGCGTGTGGCACGGGTGACCTCGCGAGCCTGGCCCGTCGGCTCGGGCAGCGGGCACTCGGCGCCGACTTCTCCGCCGGGATGCTGGCTGCACGGCACCCGGGCGTGGCGGCGGTCCGGGCCGACGCATCGCGACTGCCCTTCAGTGACGCCGCGGTCGACGGGGTGGTCTGTGGTTTCGCGCTGCGGAATTTCACCGACCTGGCCGCTTCCCTGGCCGAGGCGGCCCGGGTGCTTCGCCCAGGCGGGCGGCTCGCCCTCCTCGAAGTGGGCGAGCCCGACCATCCCCTCCTCCGCCGCGGTTTCGAGGTGTGGTTCGAGCGCTGCGTCCCGGCGATTGGTCGCCTCCTCTCCGACGCCGAGGCCTACCGCTACCTGCCCCGGTCCACTGTCTATCTCCCCGGACCCGAGGAGCTGCGCAAGCTCTTGCGTCACGTCGGATTCGCCACCGTTGGTCGCCAGCTGCTCCACGGTGGGCTCAGCCAGCTCGTGACCGCCACCCGGCGGGGCATGCCCAAAGGGGCCGGATGAAGGCCGTTACCCGGCGGCTGCCCCCGGGCCCGCTCGACCCGGTGGCGTTGTGTGGGGATCACGGCGTCTACTTCCACAACCGATCGGTGACGCTGGCCGGTTCGGGCGTGGCCGCGCTGCTCCCGCTGCCCCGGGGTCTCGACGACCCGGCGGCACCGCTCGACCTTCTCCGGCGGGTGGCGGCGATCGAGCGCGATGATCCCGTTGGGCTGCCTGGCACCGGGCCGGTCGCCTTCGGCGCGCTGGGCTTCGAGGTCGCCGGCGCGACCCGCCTGGTGATTCCTTCCCTCCTCTACGGCCGCTCGCAGGGGACCGAGTGGGTGACCGTGGTGGGCGAGCCTCCGCCCGAAGTGCCCTCTCGCGCCGAGCTCCTGGCCAGATCGGCGGCGGTGTCCCGGAGCGAACCCAGGCTCGCGCCCAACGTGGTCTCGTGTGAGCCGACTGACTACGGGGCGGCCGTGGACTACGCGACGCAGGCCATCGCGGCCGGGCGGCTGCGCAAGGTCGTCCTCGCGCGCCGGCTGGTGCTCGAGGCGGCTTCGAGCTTCGCCCCCTCGGCCGTGCTCGGGCGCCTGGCCGCGCGGGAGCCATCGGCGACGGCGTTCTTGTTCTCCAGCCGCGCTGGCGCCTTCGTCGGCGCCTCGCCCGAGCTTCTGATCTCAAGGCGGGGCGGGCTGATCGTTTCGCACCCGCTCGCCGGCACGACGGCCTCGGGGGTCGGGCCGGGCCGGCGCCTCTTGGCCTCGGCCAAGGACCTCGAGGAGCACGAGCTGGTGGTGGAGGACATCGCCCGGGTACTGGGCTCCCGCTGCTCGGAGCTGGATGTGCCGGGCGAGCCGTCGCTCGTCGCACTGCGCTCGCTCAACCATCTCGGAACCCGCATCGAGGGGCGCCTGCTCGAAGAAGACGGCCGGCTGCCCAGCGCCCTCGAACTGGCGGCGGCCCTCCATCCCACGCCGGCCGTGGGCGGCGTGCCGTTGGAACCGGCCCTGGAGCTCATCGCCGCGCTGGAGCCGGGACGCCGGGGATGCTGGGCCGGGCCGGTCGGATGGATGGACGCCAAGGGAGACGGCGATTGGGTGGTCGGGCTGCGCTCCGCCCTCGTGGCCGGCCCCGAGGCGGTCGTGTGGGCCGGCGCCGGCATCGTGGCCGCCTCGGACCCAGAGGCCGAGCTGGCGGAGACCGACCTCAAGCTGGCCGTCGTGCTCGAGGCCCTGGCCCCGGGGGCCGCCGCCCGGCTTGAGGGCGGTCGGCTCAGGTCGTGACCGGCTGGGCCTGCTGTGGCTGGTCCCGGTGGGCTCCCCCAGCCGACGTCGCCGTGGAGCGATCGAGCGGGATGGCCACCTCGAAGGTGGCCCCCTGGCCCGGCACCGACCGGACGGAGGCCGAGCCCCCTAGCACCTCGGCGATGGCCCGCACGATGGAGAGGCCGAGCCCACTGCCGCCTCGGGTCCGGGCGGCATCATCGCGCCAGAAGCGGTCGAAAGCCCGGGCCATCCCGTCGTCGCTCAGGCCGGGCCCCTGGTCGGCCACGCTCAAGTAGCCCCGGTCGTTGTCGACCCGGACCGAGACGGTGACCGGCGTCCGGGGCGGCGTGTGGTCGAGGGCGTTGCGTACGAGGTTGTGGGCGACCTGTCGGAGTCGGTCTCGGTCGCCCGAGACCACCACTGGGCCGTTCGAGACCAGGTCGACCTGCCGGTCAGGGTCCACTGCCCGGGCATCGAGGACCGCCTCGGCGCCGACCCGGGAGAGGTCGACGGGGACCTGTTCAAGTGGGCGGCCTTGGTCAAGACGGGCCAAGAGAAGCAGGTCGTCGACCAGCGCCCCCATGCGGCTCGCCTCCCGTTCCACCCGCCCGAGGGCGCGGCGGCGCCCCTCGTCATCGCTGAAGGCCCCCTTGCCCAGCAGTTCGGTGTAGCCCTGAATCGAGGTGAGCGGGGTCCGCAGCTCGTGCGAGGCGTCGGCCACGAACTGGCGCAGACGGCGCTCGGACATCGACTTCTCGGCGAAGGCCTGCTCGATTCGGCCCAGCATGGCGTTGAGCGCCCGCCCGAGGCGGGCCACCTCGCTCGAGGCTCGGCCGACGTGGACCCGCCGGGTCAGGTCGCCCGCGGCGATGGCGTCGGTAGTCTCGGCCATGGTCTCGAGCGGCCGCAGACCGCGGCGCAGCGTGACCAGCACCACCGCGCAGAGCACGGCCAGCACGGCCAGCGACGCGCCGATCTGAACGCGCAGCAGCGAGGACAAGGTGTCGGTGGTCGAGTTGAGCGGGGCTGCCACCACCAGCACCCCCTGGGGGACGCTCACCAGCGACTCGCGATAGCGGTCTCCGGAGCGCCCGAGGCTGCCGACGTCGAAGCTGTTGGGCTCGGAGTGGAAGGCTCCGGCGGCCGCCCCGAAGTGGCGGTGGCGCGGGTAGGGGGCGGGACGCAGCGAACGAGGGACGAGCGGACGAGGTCCGGGGTTGTTGGCCGGGTCTTCGGGCACGACGACCTTGCCCGAGCGGGAGATGACCATGACATAGAGGTCGGGGCTCACCCGGGCATCGAGCTGTGACTGCTCGAAGGCGATGCTCTGATGGAACCGGGGATTGTGGGCAATGAGCTGAGGCCGCCTGACGGCCAGGTAGTTGTACGCCTGGACTTGGGCCCCGTCGAGCTGGGCGTCGAGGCGGCCGTAGAGGAACGACCGCAGCGAGCTGTAGGTGACCACGGCGGCCACGGCGAGCGCGACGACGAGGACGATCGCCATTGAGACCGTGAGGCGCCTCCGCAGGCTCATGGGGACCCTCACGAGCGCGGGAGCCGGAGCGTGTAGCCGACCCCGCGGACCGTGTGAATGAGCGGAGGATCGAACTCGTCGATCTTCTTGCGCAGGTAACTGATGTATGTCTCGACGATGTTGGGATCGCCCTCGAATCGGTACCCCCAGACCTGATCGAGGATCTCGTACTTGGCCACCACGCGCCGGGCGTTCTCGAGCAAGTAGTGCAGCAAGTTGAACTCGGTCGCGGTGAGCTCGATCGCCGCCCCTTGGCGCCACACCTCGCGCAACTCGACGTCCATCACCAAGTCGGCGAAGCGCAGCGGGCGGTCCTCGGCGATCTCGTCACGGCTGCGCCGCAGGACGGCCCGGATTCGGGCCACGACCTCGCTGAGCGAGAACGGCTTGGTGACATAGTCGTCTCCCACCGCTAGCCCGACCACCTTGTCCTCGGTGGCGTCCCGGGCAGTCAGGAAGAGCACCGGCACCGCCTCGCCCTCGTCGCGCCATCGCCGGCAGATGTCGATCCCGGGGACATCGGGCAGCATCACGTCCAGGAGAACCAGGTCGGGTCGGGTGGCCCGGACCTTGTGCATGGCCTCCAGGCCGGTACTCGCCACCTCCACCGCGTAGCCTTCGAACTCGAGCCCGGTCGCCAAGAGGTCACAGATGTACGGCTCGTCGTCGACGACCAGGATCCGGTCCTTTTCGGCCATCCCCTCTATGATCGCAGGTTCGCCCCTCGAGTCGCCCTCACGGGCTCAGGGTTGCGGGAGCTCGGCTTCGGTGCGCACCGGCTGGCGCGAACGCGGCCTGAGGGCGCTCAGCCGCCGCAGGGCCCGACCAAGCGCCCACCAGGTGACCAGGGCGAAAGCCTCGATCACGATCGCCCCTGACATCTTCGACTCCCCGATCTCCCGGTCGACGAAGCGGATGGGGATCTCCACGATCGAGGCCCCGGCCTGGCGGGCTCGCAGGGTCATCTCGATCTGGAAGCCGTAGCCCTCGGCCCGGACTTCATCGAGCGGGATGCGCGTCAGCACGCTTGCCGCATAGGCCCGGAACCCCGCGGTCGAGTCAGCGACGCCCAGCCCGAGCACCGCCGAGGCATAGACGTTGCCGCCTTTGGACAGCAGGTGGCGGTGGAGCTTCCACTTGGGAATGGAGCCGCCCGGCACATAGCGCGAGCCGATCGAGACCTCGTGGCCGGCCTCGATGGGCGCCAGAAGCTCGGGGAGCGCGCCGGGGTCGTGGGACCCGTCGGCGTCCATCTCCACCATGACCTCGTAGCCGTGCTCGAGTCCCCAGGCGAACCCCGCACGGTAGGCGCTGCCCAAGCCGGACTTTGCCGGCCGCTGGAGGAGGTGCAGGTCGGAGAGCGAGGCGGCCAGCTCTTCGACCCGGCCGGCAGTGCCGTCGGGGCTGCCGTCGTCGACCACCAGCACCCCGCACTCGGGCAGCGCCCGGCGCGTCGCCTCGATGACCGTGGCGATGTTCTCGGCCTCGTTGTAGGTCGGCACGATTACCAGGACCCGCACGGCGGCAGCTTACGAGAAGCGACCACCGTGCCCCGTGCGGACCTGAGCCTCTGGCCTCGACGTGCCAGCATTGGTGGGATGACCGAGCCGGCGCGGCGGCGGTTCCGCCTCCCGAAGATCCGCCGCGAGTTGCGCTGGACCATCACGATCATCGTCCTGTTCTTCGTCTTCGAGTACCTGCTGCTCCCCGAGCTCGCCAGCGCCCGCAAATCGATCAGCGTCCTCGGCCACGTGAACGTGGCCTATCTGCTCCTCGGAGTCGGTCTCGAGGCGCTCGCCCTCGTCGCCTACGCCGAGCTGACCCACACCGTGCTCTCGCCTGACGCCCCGAACCGGTTCCGTCTTTTGCGGATCAACATGGCCAGCCTGGCGGTGAGCCACGTGGTCCCGGGCGGGACGGCACCGGGCACCGCCGTCGCCTACCGGCTCCTCACCGAATCGGGAGTACCGGGGAGCACGGCCGCGTTCGGTCTGGCCACTCAGGGCGTCGGCTCAGCGGTGGTGCTCAACGCCATCTTCTGGTTGTCCCTCATCATTTCGATCCCGCTGCGGGGCTTCAATCCGCTCTACGGCATCGCTGCCGCCGCCGGCGTCGTGCTCTTGGGCGCTTTCGCCGGCACCATCTTCTTGCTCACCCGCGGCCGGACCCGAGCCGTGCGCTGGATCGAGGCCCTCGCCCGCCGTGTCCCCTTCGTCAACCCCGACGGGGTCGGCCAGGTGCTCCAGAAGCTGGCCGACCGGGTCCATGTGCTCTTGGCCAATCGGGCCCTCTTGCGCCAGGCGATCGTCTGGGCCGCAGCCAACTGGTTGCTCGACGCCGCGTCGTTGTGGGTGTTCCTCTTCGCCTTCGACTCCAAGGCCGTGTTCCCGATCGACCTTCTCGTCGCCTACGGGCTGGCCAACATCCTGGCCGTGATCCCGGTCACCCCTTCGGGTCTGGGCGTGGTCGAGGGCGTTCTCATCCCCACCCTGGTCGGCTTCGGCGTCCCCAAGGCCACCGCCATCCTGGGGGTCATCAGCTACCGGCTGGTGAACTTCTGGCTGCCCATCCCCCTCGGGGGGATTTCGTACCTCTCCCTGCGCTGGGGGTGGCGGCGTCGGCAGACTCCCCAGCTGGCACCGGCCCAACTGGAAGGAGACGAGCCCCTCGTGCACGAGGCGACGGCCAGCCGGCCCCAGCCGGCCGACTGAGCCGCTCGGGCTAGCCCGGCGCCTGCTGGGTCCGCGCCTCGATGTCCCGACGACGGCGGACCCGGGAGAGGGCCAGCTCCTTCAGCTGCTCCTGCAGCCCGAAGCCCCGGATGGTCGGGACCCGGTGCCAGCCCCTGTCGATCAGTTCCCAGGCGTTGGTGTCGTCGGCCAGGTTCAACTCCAGGATCTCGAGCAGCCGGTCCACGAGCCGGCCGTCCCATACCGGCACCAGCACCTCGATCCGACGATCCAAGTTGCGCCCCATGAGGTCCGAGGACCCGATGTAGAGCCGCGGCCTGGGGGCATCCTCGCCGCCATCGAGGGACCCACTCGGGTCCCCATCCCCACCGGCCTCCGAATCGGGGGATACGCGGTCGGACGGGCCGAAGCAGAAGATGCGGGAGTGCTCGAGGAACTGGCCCACCACCGAACGGACCCGGATCGTCTCGGAGAGCCCGGGGACGCCAGGCCGGATCGAGCACAGGCCTCGGACCACGAGGTCGATCGGAACACCGGCCATGGACGCCCCGTAGAGGGCATCGATCACCGCCGGATCGGTCAGCCCGTTGAGCTTGAACACGATGCGCCCGGCCTCCCCCAAGGCCGCCTGCTCGTCGATCATCTCGATGATGCGGTCCCGGGTGGTGACCGGGGACACCAGGATCTGGTGGTAGTCGGCGTGGCGGGAGAACCCGGTCAGGTGGTTGAAGAGGTCGCCCAAGTCGACGCCGATCTCCTCGTCGGCGGTGAACAGACCGAGGTCCTCGTAGATCCGGGCGGTCTTGGAGTTGTAGTTGCCCGTCCCGATGTGGCAGTAGCGGTGGACTTGGTTCTCCTCGCGACGGAGAACAAGGCACATCTTGGAGTGGGTCTTCAGCCCGACCAGCCCGTAGACGACGTGGACGCCCGCGTCCTCCAGCGCCTTGGCCCAGCCGATGTTGGCCTGCTCGTCGAACCGGGCCCGCAACTCGACCACGGTGGCCACTTGCTTGCCGAGCTCTGACGCCCGGATGAGCGAGGCCACGATGGGGCTGTCGCCAGAGGTCCGGTACAGGGTCTGTTTGATCCCGATGACGTCGGGGTCCAAGGCGGCCTGCTCCACGAAGGCCTCGACCGAGGTGGCGAAGGAGTCGTAGGGGTGGTGGACGAGGACATCCTGGTCTCGCAGGACGCCGAAGAAATCGACCGGCTCGGCAGAGGAGGTCAGAGGTCGCGGGGTCATGGGAGTCCAGCTCGCCTCGTGCAGCTCTGGCCGTTCCAGGGCGTAGACCGCCCACAGCCCGGCCAGGTCGATGGGGGCCTCGATGGAGTAGACGTTGTCCTCGTCGACCTCGAGCTGGGCCGCCAACAGATCGCGGACCGACTCGGCAGCGCTGGCCGCGATCTCGAGACGCACGGCCCGGCCGAAACGCCGCTGGCGCAGCTCCATCTCGATCGCCAGCATCAGGTCGTCGGTGTCCTCTTCGAACGTGAGGTCGGCGTTGCGGGTCACCCGGAAGATGTCGTGGGGCCCGATGGTCATCCCCGGGAACAGCGTGTCCAGATGGGCGGCGATGACCTGCTCCAGGGGCACGAACCGCTCCCCGTCGGGCATGACCACGAAGCGGCTCAGGACCGGGGGCACCTTGACCCGAGCGAAGCGTCGTTCGCCGGTGACCGGGTCGCCCACCTCGACCACCAGGTTCAACGAGAGGTTGGAGATGTAGGGGAACGGGTGGGCGGGGTCGACAGCGAGCGGGGTCAAGACCGGGTACATCTCCCGGTGGAAGACATCGACCAAGTACCGCCGGTCGCTGTCGTCGAGCGAGGACCAGTCACAGAGCCGGATCCCGGCCGCTGCCAGCTGGGGCACCAGGCCGTCGAGGAAGATCTCGTCCTGCCGGGTAACCAGTCCCTCGACCCGCTGCCGGATGGCCCGCAGCTGCTCGGCCGGACGAAGACCGTCGTCGGAGGGGGTGGTGACGTTTGCCGCCACCTGGTCCTCCGTGCCCGCCACCCGGACCTGGAAGAACTCGTCGAGCATCTCGGCGAAGATGGCCATGAACTTCACCCGCTCGAGGAGGGGCACCCGCTCGTCGGCCGCCAGGTCCAGGAGCCGGGCCCCGAAGTCAAGCCGCGACAGCTCCCGGTTGGTGTAGCGCTTCGGGCCGATGGCCTCGATCGCCTCCTGCCGGGCCTTGCGCCGAGCGCGCTCCGCGTAGTCGTCGACGCTGGCCGCCGGGACCTCGGAGTACGTTCCAGGACTCGGGAAAATTTCCAACCCCCGCCGGTCGGATGTGGCGCCGGACGGCTCAGTCATCGGGGACCTCCCGCTGCCACTTTACCGTCGCCACTACGATCGGCCGGTGGCTACGTCCGTCATCGGGGCCCCCGTCCACTACCACCGGATCCCCGCCTACGCCTTCGGATCCAAGCCCAAGCGCCGGACCGAGCTCGGTCTGCTCGTGTTCAGCTGGGTCATCATCACGGCGCTCTATGTGCTGGCGTCGCTGGGTCGTACCTCCAAGATCCCGCCCCACCTCGGGCTCTTCCTCGGTTTTCTCTTCGTCCTGACGATCGTCGCCCACATGGTGAACCGGTGGCTGGTCCCGAATGCTCACCCGGTCGTACTGCCCATGGTCGTGCTGTTGAACGGGATCGGGTACGTGATCATCGCCCGCTACGACGCGACGCACACCTTCGCCCCCCAGCAAGCCGGCTGGACGGCCGTCGGGGTCGTGCTCTACGCCGCCACGCTGCTCGTCGTCCGGCGGACGCGCGACCTCGACCGCTACCGATACCTGCTGCTGTTGGGTGGCGTCATCTTGATCCTGCTCCCGCTCGTCCCGCACCTCGGGCTCACCGTCGGCTCGACCAGGTTGTGGATCCACCTCGGCTCGCTCACGTTCCAGCCGATCGAGGTGGGCAAGATCCTGCTCTGCTTGTTCTTCGCCTCCTACCTGGCGGACAAGAAGGAGCTGCTGTCGATCCCGACAGCCCGGCTGGGCAACCGGCTCGTCCTCGACCCACGCCCCCTCGTCCCGATGCTGCTCGCGTGGGGCTTCGCCATGCTGGTCATCGCCAAGGAGGACGACATCGGCTTCGCTCTCCTCCTGTTCACTCTCTTCATCGTGCTGCTGTGGGTCGCCACCGGCCGGATCGGCTACCTCATCTTGGGCCTCGTGCTCTTCGCGGTCGGGGCGTTTGTCGTCGCCCACCTCTTCACCCAGTTCCACGAGCGGGTGACGTTGTGGCTCGATCCCTGGGCTAGCACCTCGAGCTCGCTGGCCTGCACGGCGAGACCCGAGCTGGCGAACTGCTTCGGTGGTGGTGGCGACCAGCTGGCCAACGGTTGGTACGCGATGGGCCTGGGCGGGGTGGGCGGGGTGGGCCTCGGCCTCGGGCACATCTGCGCGCCGGTGGCCGGCCTTCCCGGCTGCATGTTGCCCATCACCGCCCTCACGAGCGACATGATCTTCGCCGCCATCGGCTACCAGCTCGGCCTCATGGGCACCGCTGCGGTGACGCTCGCGTTCCTGATCCTGGTAGGGACGGGCCTGCGGATCGCGCAGACCGCGCGCGCCGACTTCTCGAGGCTCGTCGCGGTCGGCCTCACCACGCTGCTGGGGTTCCAGGCCTTCTTCATCATGGCCGGCGTGACCCGGCTCCTGCCCTTCACCGGGATCACCCTGCCCTTCATGGCCTACGGCGGCTCGTCGCTCGTGACCAATTACGTGTTGGTGGCCCTCCTCCTGCGGGTCTCCGACGAGGGCGCGACGACCCCGGACGAGCGGGCCACCGGGGTGAAGCATCCCGGTGAGCGGGCCTTCACCCCGGTGGGCTGAACCCCCCGCCCCGGTCCCGATCGGGGTCGACGTCGCCCTCTGGCTCGAACAGGGCGGCGTCGAGGAGGATCGGCGCCCGCACCAGCTGCCGGTAGGCCAGGGTCAGCCCATCGGTCGGCCGGCAGGGCACCCGCTCGCGGCCCCGGGGACCCGACAGCTCGATCTCGGCCAGGAAGACCCCGGCCCGGCGGCCGATCACCCGGACCACCTCGATGGTCACCCCGAGTCGGGCCAGCACCTCGGCGAACATCTCGTGGCTGAGCGGCCGCGATGTGGGCTCGCCCCGCCAGGCGTGGGCGAGGGCGTTCGCGTCGGCCAGGGCGACGGGGATGGCTACCGAGCGGTGGGGCTCGGCAACCTCCCCCAACACCACCACTGCGTGCGGGGCGGGAAGGTCCACCCCCAGGCTCACCACCTCGACCACGACGAACGGCGCCTCAGCCGGGATCTCGGTTGGGCCCCCATCCCCCGGGCCACCCGAGGCCCCGGTGCCGGCGTCAGACCGCGCCGCCCGATCGCCTTCGGGCGGCGGATCGTCCGGGAACTCGGGGCCGGAGGCCCCGGGCTCGGCGTCCGGCTCAGCGCTCGGCATCGTGGCCGAGGTCAGACGGCCGGTCGGCCCCGGTGCCGACGCACGCTGATGGCGATGCCCACCACCGCGAAGAAGCACAACGCGGCCGACCCGCCGTAGCTCACGAAGGGGAGCGGCACACCGGCGACGGGCATGATGCCCATCGCCATCCCGGCGTTCTGGAAGGTGGAGTAGGCGATGAAGGCGAACGCCCCGCTGCAGAGCATCCGACCGAAGGTGTCCCGCGCAAGCTGGGCTGCCCGCAGGAGCCGCCAGGCGATGATCGCGAGCATGCCCAGGACCAGGGTGGAGCCGAGAAACCCGAGCTGCTCGCCCACCGCCGAGAAGATGAAGTCGGTTTGCTGCTCGGGCACGTAGCCGTTGTTGGTCTGGAACCCGTTGAACAACCCCAGCCCGTGCATCCCGCCGGCCCCGATGGCCAACTTGGACTGACTCACGTTCCAGATCGACTGCTGGATGCTCGGTTTGTTCGAGTTCTGCTGCAAGAAGCTGCCCAGCCGGGAGAACTGGTAGCCGTGGAGCAGCCCGATCTTGCGCCCGATCACCACCGCCGCCACCAAGAGCAGTCCCGCCACGACGGCCAGGAGGAGAAGGGTGCGCACCGGGAGCCCGGCCATCGCCAGCATGACGACGAGGACGACCGCCATGATGATGGCGGTGCCCAGGTCGGGCTGCACGATGACGAGCACCATGGGGACGGCCGCCATTGCCAGCATCTGGAAAAGGTCCCGCCAGGTGAGCCCGTCGAGGCGCCGGGACACGAAGGTGGCCAGGGCGACGATCAGCCCGACGATGGCGAACTCCGAGGGCTGAATCTCGAACGGTCCGAAGCTGATCCAGCGGCCGGCCCCCTGGGCGTGGTGGCCGATGACGAACACACCGAGCAGCCCGGCCAGCGACAGCCCGTAGATGATCATGCCCACCAGCTCCAGGCGCCGGTAGTCGAGGGTGGCCAGGGCGGCCATCACCACGAACCCGAGGAGGACGAACACCGCCTGGCGCTCCAAGAAGTAGTGGGGCGAGAGCCCGGCGGCGGCGGCAGTCCACCGCGAACCCGAGTACACCATGACGACGCCCAACACCGCGGTGGCCAGCGTCGTGACCAGGAGGGTCGCGTCGAGGTCGCCGAGCTTCCGTGCAGTCCGCGGCTCGGCAAAGCTGATGGCGGCTCGCACCAACGGACAGAATAACGGCCATGCCTCCGAGCCCTTGGGCGACCATCGCGCTCCGCCCGAGCTGGGGAATCAATCTGGTGGGCGAGATTGGGGGCAAGGAGGGGTGGTTCTACGACCTCCTACGCAAGCTGGGAGTGTCCAGCTCGGTCGCTCACACGCTGACCGAGTTCGTGCTCCGGCCCTTGGAGGTGGCCCTCGTCGCGCTGGTGGCTTGGATCGTCGCCCGCTACGGGGCCCGGGCGTTGCGGCGGACGGTGATGCACATGGGCCGGCCGGCCGAACGGCTGTCGTCCTCGACCCGCGTCCGCCCCCGGTTGTCGACCAATGCGTCGATCATGGCCAACCTGTGGCGTTTCCTTGTGGCCGTGATCGCTGCGTCCATCGTCCTGGGCATGCTCGGCGTGAACCTCACTCCCCTCTTGGCCAGTGCCACGGTCATCGGCGCGACCATCGGCTTCGGCGCGCAAACCCTTGTGCGCGACTACCTCTCCGGGTTCCTGCTCACGGTCGAGGACCAGTACGTCATCGGGGACACCATTGCGGTCAACGGCGTGGCCGGCACCGTCGAAGACGTCAGCCTGCGGGTGACCCGGGTTCGTGCGGTCGACGGAACGCTCGTCTACGTGCCCAACGGGGATATCCGCCAGTTGACCAACCGATCTCGGGGCTGGGCCAAGGCGGTGGTCGAGGTGGATGTGCCCATCCGCTCGGCCGGCGACCTGTCCCGGGCCTCCGACCTGGTGAGCTCGGCAGCCGCCAAGGTCGTCCGCTCGATGCCGCCGGCCGCGGGCTGCACGCAGGAGCCCGAGATGCTCGGCCTGGTCGGCACCTCCGACGGTTCGGGCACCCTGCGGGTGATGGTGCGGTCAAGCCATGGCCACCGGGCCAGCGTCGAGCAGGCACTGCGCGCGGCGGTGGTCGCCACCCTGGCTGACGCCGGGCTGTGGCCGGGCGCCGGCAACGGGGGCTGAGGCCGGCTCAACCGGCCTGCTCGGCCTTGGCCCACATCTGCTCGACCGGCGCCGGACGCCCCGTCCACAGCTCGAGCTGGGCAGCCGCCTGGTGGACCAGCATGCCGAGGCCGCCCATCACTCTCGCCCCCCGCTCGGCCGCCGTTTGCATCCAAGGGGTCACCCTCGGCCGGTAGACGAGGTCGACCACCACCTGGCCGGCCGAGAGCCCCGTGGCCGGCACCATCGAGGTCGATGAGTCGCCACCAGCCATTCCGACCGGGGTCGCGTTGACCACCAGGTCGGCCTCGGGCGCATCGCGGGCCGACCCGACCCGGCCCCGACCGGCGGCCAGCTCCGCCGCCTGGGCCGCCGGCTCTGCTCGCCGGGCCACCACCACCACTTCGGCCGCCCCGGCTTCGGCCAGGGCCAGCACGACCGCCCGGGCCGCCCCGCCGGCCCCGATCACCAGACAGCGCCGGCCGGCCGGCTCGAACGCCGCGCCGCGGCCGAGCGCGTCGAGAAAACCTTGGCCGTCGGTGTTCTCCCCCTCGAGGGTGCCAGCCCGGTTGACCACGCAGTTGACCGCCCTCAGTCGCCGGGCCACCGGGGAGAGGCGCTCCAGGCTCGAGGCGACCGCCTCCTTGTGGGGCATCGTCACCGAGAGCCCGGCGACCCCGAGCGGCCCGAGCGCCCGGAGCACCGTTGGGGCTTGGCCCGGCGGCACCGGGAAGGCCACCGACACCCAATCCAGGCCGAGCACGGCGAAGGCCGTGTTGTGCAGGAGCGGCGAGAGCGAGTGACGGATCGGGTCGCCAATCACCCCGACCAACACCGTCTTGGCCGCGGGCCAGGCGCCGTCGCGCCAGGCGGGCAGGCTCACCTCAGGGCAGGCCGCGGCTCTTGGCCAGGGCCTCTGCCGCCAGCTGCTGGGCGTAGGTGACCGAGAACTGTTCGGTCCCGTTCTTGGACACGAGAGTGAAGTAGCGCCATGGTCCCGGGGTCGGGTGGGCCGCGGCCCGCAGCGCGTCGGGTGAAGGGGTGCAGATGGCCGTCGGCGGCAGCCCGGTGTGCAGGTAGCTGTTGTAGGGGGTGTCGAGGGCCAGATCGGCTGAGGTCACCGGTCCTCCGTCCTGGCCCTTCGAGTAGAGCACGGTGGAGTCCATCTGCAGGGGGGTGCCGGTCTGGAGCCGGTTGTAGATGACTCGGGCGACCTTGGCCATGTTCTTCGGGTAGAAGCCCTCTTTCTCGACGATCGAGGCCACCACCACCAGCTGCGCGGGGGTGATGTCGAGGGCGGCGGCGGCCTGGGTCAGGTGCAGCGAGGAAGCCTCATGATCGAACCGGGCCTCCATCTTCGCGAGCAGCGATCGGGCGCTCTCCCCCGGCAGCACCCGGTAGCTGCCGGTGGCGATGGTGCCCTCCAGGCTGGAGGTGCCGGGCATGGCGTAGGGGGAGTTGACTGAGCCGCCTCTCGTCGCGTGGAGGAACGAGCCCGACGGTCGGGTGGGCACGAGGTCGGTGACCCGACGGGTCACCTCGGCCATCGAGAAGCCGGCCGGCACCTCCAGGTCCGAGACGTTGGGGCCGGCCGAGAGACCCGCCCGAACACTCGAGAAGGAGAGGTTCTGGTGGAACAGGTAGTCGCCGGGCTCGATCCGGGGAGTGCCGTGGATCACGTCGGAGAGGTCGAAGGCGAAGGAGCTGGCGATGACGCCGTCGGCGGCGAGCGTGCCGATCGCGGCGGTGGCCGACTCGCCCTTGTGCACGGTCACCACCACCGCTGGGCCCGGGCCGCCGAGCGGGTTGGCCTGAAACTCGTACCAAGTCACGGCCCCGATCAGCACCACCAGGACGAGAGCGAGGACGACGAACCGGCGGCGCACGATCTGCCGGCGCCGCTCGCGCCTCGTCAGGCGCGGCCGGTGTGGTGGGGTCGAGACCTCCAAGGCCGTGTCCTCAGCCGGACCGCTCACCGCTCCGGCCTCCCGGCGTCCAGCCAGGCCTGGAGGAGGACGGCTGCGGCCGCCGAGTCCACGCGTTCTCGCCTTCGCCGCCCCCGCGACCCGGCTGCCGCCAGCGCGCCGGTCGCGCTGACCGTGGTCAGGCGCTCGTCGAAGAGCACCACCTTCACCCCATCCAGCGCCCGGGCCAGCTCGTTGGCCTCGACGCGGGCCCGCTCGGCGGCGGGCCCCGAGGTCCCGTCGAGGGACACCGGGAGCCCGACCACGACCGTGGTCGCGCCCGTCTCGGCCACCACCCGCCGGATCGCCGCGACCGCGTCGGCCGGATCGGTGCCCCGCGCGACCACCTCCCTCGGGAAGGCCATGGTCCCGGCCGAGTCGCATACGGCGACCCCGATCCGCCGTTCCCCGAGATCGACGGCCAGCGCCCGGCCGGGCTCTCGCTCCCCGCTCACGAGCCCCGGAGTACCTGGGCCGCCTCGGCCAGGGCCTCGTCGAGACGCCCGGGGTCCCGCCCACCGGCGACAGCTAGGTCGGGCTGGCCGCCACCGGAGCCACCGAGCATCGCCCCGAGCCGGCCGACCAGGACGCTGGCATCGGGCGTGCCGTCGGTGGCGGCGGCCAGAGCCACCCGCTCGCCGCTCACCCCGCCGATCACCGCCGCCCGGACGCCGTCGCGCAGCACACTCTTGGCCAAGGCTCGCAGGTCGCCGGCCGCAAGTCCGTCGCGCCGGGCGACAACGACGCCGCCCTCGGCGGCCGAGGCCAGCGCGGCCGCCTCGGCCCCCACCGCCTGACGGCGAAGCTGCTGGAGGGCGCGCTCGCCCTCGCGCTGGCGCTCCATCAGCCGTTCGAGGGCCTCGATCACGCTGTCGGGCTCGGTCCGCAGCAGCCGGGCGGCCTCATCGAGCTGCCGCTCCCGGTGCAGCGTTCGGGCGAGCGCGCGCTCTCCGGTCACCGCCTCAATCCGGCGGGTGTTGGCCCCGATCGAGCCCTCCGAGACCAGGCTGATGGGGCCGATCTCACCCAGCGCATGCACGTGGGTCCCCCCGCACAGCTCGAGGGAGTGGGGACCGGCCCGGACCATTCGGACGATGTCGCCGTACTTGTCTTCGAAGTTGGCCAGCGCCCCCTCGGACTCGGCCTCGACCAGTGTGGTCTCGGTGGTGACGACCTCGTCGTCGCCGAGCACGTCGTGGTTGGCCATCTCGACCACCGCCAGGAGCTCTTCCTTGGCCGGTGCCTCGTGGTGGCTGAAGTCGAAACGGAGGTGGTCCGGCCCGACGTAGGAGCCCTGCTGGGTGACGTGGTCGCCCAGGATGCTGCGCAGCGCGGCGTTGAGGAGATGGGTCCCGGTGTGGTTGCGCCGGGTCGCTTCCCGCCGTCCGGCGTCGATGGCCGCCAGCGCGTCCTGGCCGACGAAGATCTCCCCGCTCACCCTGGCCCGGTGGGCATGCAGGCCAGGGAGCGGAGCCACGGTGTCGAAGACCGTGGCCCGCCCGGTTTCGGTCACGATGGTGCCGGTGTCGCCGATCTGCCCGCCACCCTCGGCGTAGAACGGCGAGCGGTCCAAGAAGATCTCGGCCGTGCCCTCTTTGGCTCCGGCCAGCACGCCGACGACCCGCGCCGGGACGGCATAGGCGTCGGGTCGCCGGCCGACGAAGTCCGTCTCGCCGGCCCCATCGAGGAGCTCCCGGTAGGCGGCCTCGTCCGCCAGCACCGGGGTCTTGGCCGCCCGGCGGGCGCGCTCGCGCTGGGCGGCCATGGCCTCGTCGAAGCGGTCCCGCTCAACCGACAGGCCCGACTCGCCCGCCAACTCTTCGGTCAGCTCGATCGGGAAGCCGTGGGTGTCGTGCAGCCGGAAGGCGAGCTCACCGCCGATCTGCTCACGTCCCTCCCGCCGGGCGTCGTCCATCGCCTCGCGCAAGAGTCCGAGGCCGGAGCGCAGCGTGCGGTCGAAGGCGGCCTCCTCGCGCTCGAGGACCGAGACGATGAGGTCTTGGCGACCGGCGAGCTCCGGGTAGGCGGCCCCCAGGACCTCGACGGTCGTTCGGGCGAGCGGCCCGGTGACCTCGGCGCTGACCTCCAGGCGCCGGGCCGCCAGCACCGCCCGGCGGATCAGGCGCCGCAGCACGTACCCCCGGCCGTCGTTGGAGGGCAGCACCCCGTCGCCGATGAGCATGGTCATGGCCCGCCCGTGGTCGGCCAGCCGGCGGATGGCGACGTCGCTCTCCCTCGCCGCCCCGTAACGGACCGAGACCAGCTGCTCGGCGGTGGCGATGAGCGGAGCGAAGGCGTCGGTGTCGAAGATGGTGCCCACGCCCTGGACGGCGGCCAGCGCCCGCTCGAGGCCCATGCCGGTGTCGATGTTGCGGTCGGGGAGGTCGACCAACGAACCGTCGGCCAGCCGGTTGTACTGCATGAACACCAGGTTCCACAGCTCGACGTAGCGCTCCTCGTCCCCGGCCGCCGGGCCGTCGCCGCCGCTGCCCACTCGGTCGAAGTGGATCTCCGAGGACGGCCCGCACGGGCCGGTGTCCCCCATCTTCCAGAAGTTCTCCTCGTCGCCCAGGCGCTGGATCCGGGCGGCCGGCATCGACGTCGCCGAGAGCCAGATCTCCTCGGCCTCGGCGTCACTGCGGTGCACGGTCACCCACAGCCGCTCGAGGTCGAGGCCGAGCACCTCGGTCACGAACTCGAAGGCGAGCGGGATGGCCCGCTCCTTGAAATAGTCCCCGAAGCTGAAATTGCCCAGCATCTCGAAGAAGGTGTCGTGCCGGGGCGAACTGCCGACCAGGTCGATGTCGATGGTGCGGAAGCACTTCTGGGCCGAAGTCGCCCGGGGCCACAGGGGTTGGTTCTCGCGGGTGTAGTAGGGCTTGAGCGGCACCATCCCGGCGATCGTGAACATGATCGAGGGGTCCCGAGGCACGAGCGGGGCCGAGGCGAGGCGACGGTGGTCGCGCTGCACGAAGTAGTCGAGGAAGCTCGAGCGCAGCTGGTTTGCGTCCATGTCTTGGGGCCTTGGGTGTGTGTCCCGGCGCGGTGCTCGGGGCGGAGGCATCCCCGGGATTCGGGGCGCAACGAGCCTACCGGCGGGGCGGGCCGTCCCCCGGCTTCAGGCGCCGCTTGGCCAGCTCGGCTTCGGCGCCGTGGGCCGAAGGCTCGTAGTAGACGTGCCCTTCGACCTCGGCCGGCCGGTACTGCTGGTCGACGGAGCCCTCCTCGTCGTCGTGGGGATACCGGTAGGTGGGCCGACCGCGGCGGGCGGCGGCGTTGGGCGACCGGGGATCGCGCAGGTGGTCGGGGACCTCGCCGCGACCTCCCGAGCGCACATCCTCCATGGCCCGCCCGAGCGCGACGGTGACGCGGTTGGACTTGGGCGCGTTGGCGAGGTACACGACACACTCGGCCAGGTTGAGCTGGGCCTCGGGCATGCCGACCACTTCGACCGCCCGGGAGGCGGCGTCCGCCACCACCAGGGCCTGGGGATCGGCCAGTCCGACGTCCTCGCTGGCCAAGATGACCAGCCGTCGGGCCAGGAACCGCGGGTCCTCGCCGGCCTCGAGCATGCGGGCCAGCCAGTACAAGCCAGCATCGGGGTCCGACCCCCGCACGCTCTTGATGAGCGCGCTGATCTGGTCATAGTGCTCCGAGACACCCTGGTTGAACACCCGCCGGTCCCGGGCCGCCACCACCAGGTCCTTGGTGACCCGAACCTGGCCCGGAGCCGAGGCGCTCGTCCGGGCCAGAGCGACCGCGACCTCCAGGGTGTTGAGCGCGCTGCGGGCGTCACCGGCGGCCGAGGCCACCAGGGCCTCGACGGCGTCCTCGTCGGCTTCTGACCCCTCGGCCTCCAAGCCCCGGCCGACCACGACCACGAGGTCCTCGGGATTGAGGGGATCCAGTCGCCACAGGGTCGAGCGGCTCATGAGCGGGGCGTTCACCTCGAAGAACGGGTTCTCGGTCGTTGCACCGATGAGGACCACCAGCCCGTCTTCGACCGCAGGCAAGAGCACGTCCTGTTGGGCCTTGTTGAACCGGTGGACCTCGTCGATGAACAAGAGGGTCCCCTGGCCACGCTCGCCCAGGCGCCGGGCCGCGTCCTCAAGCGCGCCACGCACCTCCTTCACCCCCGAGGCCGACGCCGACAACGGTACGAAAGCCTTGGCGCTCGTCTCGGCCAGCACCCGGGCCAGCGTGGTCTTGCCCGATCCGGGCGGGCCCCACAGGATGGCCGAGCCCAGCCGATCGGCCTCGGCCAGCGCCCGCAGCGGACCGCCCGGCCCCACCAGGTGAAGCTGCCCGACCACCTCGTCGAGCGAGCGCGGCCGCAGCCGGGCGGCGAGCGGGGCCCGGTCCGCGAGCTCCCGGTCCGCTCGGTTCGAGAACAGGTCGGGGCTCATCGCCGGGGCAGGGGCAGCCCGAGCTCGCGGAGTGCCGCGTCCGCCAGCGGCTTGGGGGCGCCGGTCATCGGGTCGGCACCGGACTGGGTCTTCGGGAAAGCGATCACCTCCCGGATGTTTTCCTCGCCGCAGAAGATGGCGACCATCCGGTCCAGGCCGATGGCGAACCCGGCGTGAGGTGGCGCACCGTAGGTGAAGGCGTCGAGCAGGAAGCCGAAACGGGCCTCGGCGTCGGCGTCGGAGACGCCGAGTGCCGCGAATACCTGGCGTTGGATGTCGGCACGGTGGATCCGGACGCTGCCCGACCCGAGTTCCCAGCCGTTGAGCACGAGGTCGTAGGCCTGAGCCCGCACCGACAGCGGGTCGGTGGAGAGACGACCGAAGTCCTCGAGGTTGGGCATGGTGAAGGGGTGGTGGGCGGCGATCGGGTCGCCCGCCTCGTCCGTGCCCTCGAACATCGGGAAGTCGACCACCCAGACGAAGCGGTGGGGCAGATCGCCCAGGGGCGGGGCGCCGAGCTCCACCCGGAGCGCGCCGAGCACTCCGCTCACGGCCGAACGCTCCGACCCGGCTACCGCCAGGACCAGGTCGCCGGGGCCGGCGCCCGTCGCCTGCAGCAGACTGGTCCGTTCTGCCTCGCTCAGGTGGGCGGCGAGCGGCGATTCGAGCGCCACCAGCTCGCCCTCGGTCCGGACTCGGAACCACCCGAGCCCGGGCGCCCTCAGTGCCTTGGCCCGTTCCACCAGGGTGTCCAGGCGGCTCCGAGGGAACTCGGCGCCGCCTGACACCACGATGGCCTTCACCACCGGGGCCGACAGCGCTCGGAGTGATGTCCCGGCGAGCGCGGCACCGAGATCGACCAGTTCCATTCCGAAGCGCAGGTCGGGCTTGTCGGTGCCGAACCGCTCGAGCGCGTCGGCATAGGTGATCCGGTCGAAGTCCCCCGGGCGCTCCCCGGTCACCGCCTCGGAGGTGTCGGCCACCGCTTCGCTCACGATCCCGATCACGTCGTCCTGGCCGACGAAGGATGCCTCCAGATCGAACTGGGTGAACTCGTACTGGCGGTCGGCGCGGGGGTCCTCATCGCGCAGACAGCGGGCGATCTGGTAGTAGCGGTCGAGGCCACCCACCATGAGCAGTTGCTTCGCCAGCTGGGGACTCTGGGGAAGGACGTAGAACTCGCCGTGGTGAAGCCGGGAGGGCACGGCGAACTCGCGCGCCCCTTCGGGGGTCGGCGCCCACAGCAGCGGGGTCTCCACCTCGCAAAAGCCGTGTCGCTCCATGGCCCGGCGCAACGCCGAGTTGACTTTCGCGCGCAGGCGGAGGTTCCGCTGCATCCGGGGCCGCCGGAGGTCCAGGTATCGGTAGCGCATGCGGAGCGCCTCGTCCTGCTCGACCCGGTCCTCGACCGACAGCGGCGGGGTCTCGGCCGAGGCCAGGACTTCGAGGCTGCACTCGCCGACCTCGACCTCTCCGGTGGCCAGCTTGGCGTTGGCGGTCCCTTCGGGACGGCGCCGGACGACGCCCTCCACCCGCACCACGTCCTCGCTGCGAACCTCGACCGAACCGTCGACCACGCACTGGATCAGCCCAGAGTGGTCCCGGAGGTCGACGAAGGCCAGGTGTTCGCCGTGCTCGCGTCGTCGGGCCACCCAGCCGCACAGCGCGACCCGGCAGCCGACGTCCTCGAGGCGGAGGAGCCCGCACAACCCGGTGCGCATCGAGGTGGGGCGGCCGGCTTCGCTCATCTCTGTTTCGCTCTCTATTCCGCCCGCAACGCGCGCAGCCACTCGCTCACTTCTTCGCGCTCGAGGGTCTGCTGTTTGCCACCGCGCAGCGGCCGGGCGGTGACCGTCCCCGCGGCCAGCTCCTGGTCACCGACGATCAGGGCCGCCAAGGCTCCCGAGCGGTCGGCCGCGCCGAGCTGGGCCTTCAAACTGCGGTGGTCGAAGCCTCGGTCCACCCGCAGACCTTCGGTCCGCAGGGTGCTGCTGAGGTCACGGGCAACGGTGCCGTCGGTCAGGTCGATAACGAAGGCGTCGAGCGGCGCGGGGTCGGCCGGAAAGGATCCTTCGGCGTCGCAGGCCATGAGGACCCGCTCGATCCCGATCCCGAAGCCGATACCCGGAGTCGGCGGCCCCCCCATCGCCTCGGCCAGCCGGTCGTAGCGACCCCCGCCACCGATCCCGTTCTGGGCGGCCTCGATCGCCCCCGAGGCGAACTCGAAGGTGGTCCGGGTGTAGTAGTCCCAGCCGCGAACCAAACGCGGGTCGAGACAGGCCTCGATGCCGAGCGCGGTGAGCCCGGCTTGCACCCGGGCGAAGTGCGGAGCGCAGTCGCTGCAGAGCCGGTCTATGAGCCGGGGCGCCTGCTCGGTGACCCGGCGGCACTCGGGCCGCTTGCAGTCAAACACCCGCATCGGGTTGGCGTCGATACGGCCTCGGTGCTCGTCGCACAGCTGCTCGGACCGGGCGGCGAGGAAAGCGGCCAGCTCGGCGACGTAGGCCGGCCGGCACCGCTCATCGCCCATCGAGTTCAGAAAGAGTCGGTAGT
>JBEDUR010000072.1:0-14443 GCA_040414865.1 Acidimicrobiales bacterium | reverse complement strand
GCCACCAGGACGGCTCGCCATGAAAACCTAGGCCCTTGGGCAGGTCGGTGTACACCCAGGTCTGCATGTCGTTGATCAGCTTGAGGTACCAATAGACCAAGAACGAGATCACGACGCCCAAGATCGCAGCCAGGATCAGCAGGGCGATGTACCGCTTGGTCCGCAAGACGGCGAACGGATCTCTCGGCGCGGTCACTGGCGCTTCCTCCCAGCACGCTGCGGCCAGCCAAACCTGGCCGCACTTCTAGAGTGTCGCCTTGCACGTATCACCCTGCGGGGGGTGAATCCAGCCCAGAGGACGGCGGCGAGCCGACAACCGGGTTGAGCCATGCTGGCAGTGCTCACGGTAGCGAACCGACGGACTTGCTTCCGATCCCTGCGTGAGTGTGGCCCGGCGTGCGCTTGGCAGGTCCCCGCGGCCGCGCCCGGGCATGACGCCCGCCCATCGAAGCTAGCGGAGCCGGCTTGCCAAATAACCCGTTAAAGGGATGCGCTTGACACCTTCTGATACAGGTGAAACGGTTCGTGCAACCCCTGTTGCCTGGAGGTGGATCGATGCACTTCGTCGTACTGGGAAGTCACTCCGCTGAGGTGTGCCCGACGAGCAACGCCAAGTCAAAGGCGTTGCTCCTTGAGATGGGTCCTCAGATTACAACGATGGCCGAGAAGCACCGCGTGAAGATCATCGCCGGACCCTTCGTAAGTCGAGAGCACTTGACCGTCGTCATCACTGAGGCAGAGCGAGCGGAGGATCTCGACGCGTTCATCGTGGAGTCACGCCTGGCCCAGTGGAACACCGTCCGCGTCCTTCCTTCGCAGCCGATGGAAGTGGGCATGAAAGAGATCTCGGAGGGAAAGACGCTCTTCTGAGGGTCCCCGCCACCAAGAGTGTTTCACCATCCCGGCGATAAGGGACACTCGCTGACCGCGGTCGCTCCCAGCCATCCGTTGAGCGATCTCCAGCTCGCCGAAAGGCCTTCGACGCACTCCAAGCCTCCCGCGCAACCATCGAGCACCGGCCGCAGACGAAAGCCAGACTGACGGCTGGGGCGGGCTCACCTCGCTGCCCTGACTGCGACCGGCAATCAGCGCAGGATGTTGACGGCTCGGGCGATCACCAGACCCAAGATGAATAGAGAACCGGTGGCCTGCACGGTCATGGCCGCCTTGGCCCAGCGGGCGAGCGGCATCACATCGGTCGGGCTGAACGCGGTGGCATTGGTGAAGCCGAGGTAGAGGTAGTCGTAGAACTTCGGGCGCCAACCCGGGCGGGCCACGATCGGATTGAGCTGCTCGGGGAAAGCCAGGTCCGGGAACTGCCGCGGAGCCCACAACCGTGCATCAGGGCCGCCGCCGTCCAGAACCCAGTACAGGAAGGCGAAGGTCAGGACCACATACAGCCAGACACCGAAGCCAACACTCAGCAGATCACTGGCGCTGTTGGTTTCCGGGCCGCCCTCAATGAGGTCGGCCACCAGCCGGGCAGTGACTCCGGCCGCCTCGGCGACCAGCACAACAACCAGCGTGACAGACAGCGGCCGGACCGCAGCCGCCAAACCGCCGCGGTCAGCCCGGTTCGCGACGAGGATGGCCACCAGCAGCAGCGCCACGACCGCGGGAACTATCCAATCTGGGCCCAAGCTGAACCGACGGGGAAGCAGCAGCAGCACGGTCACCGCCAAGACCAGCGCGCCGGCCAGCGGCCAGCGCCTTTCTACTCCCATCCCGGGGCGCACCGGCTCGACCTTGGATATGGGCCGACGGGTGGAGCTTTCCCGCCTGCGAGCCCACCACTCGCGGACAATGCCTTCCGCCTGCGCTCTGATGGGCGCCTGCTGGGCAGCGTCGGCTTTGGCGATCAAGGCGCGGGCGGCGTCCATCGTCGCCGCGATTTCCCGCGCGTTACCCCTGGCTGGGACGCTGACCACGATCCAGGCCTTCCCGCGACCTTCCTCGGCGCGAGCCGGTACCTCCGTGGCCCGCGCCAGCCGCTGATAGCTCTCACGCCACTGCTCGGTCACCTGCCCAGCCAGCGGCACCCGCGCAACCACGTGCTCATCCACCGTGTGAAGTTCGAGGTCTGACTTGGGATCGATGTCGGTCATCCGAGAGCCGACCTCCCGCGGTAGGGCCGGTTCGTTTCTTATGAGAGTACGGCGCTTGACCTGAACGCACCCCAGCAGACGTCCGGTGCAAGTCACCGGTGCCGGGCCTTGCAACCCGGCCTGGTCTACACGTCAGAGCTGCTGCGGGCGGCGTGTAGCCGATTCCCGCATTCCATTGGTCGGCCCGGCGCTCGTCGTTGGCCTGCTGACCTGGGGTTTCGCGTTGGAGCGGGTGAAGGGAATCGAACCCTCATGACCAGCTTGGAAGGCTGGGGCTCTACCATTGAGCTACACCCGCAGGACTTCTCCTTGGATCTGACAGAGCAGTGTAGGAGGCCCAGTCGCGAGGCTGGGGGCCATCCAACGTCTACCGTCAAAGTCGTGGCCAGCCTCTACGAACGGGTCGGCGGTCAGCCGTTCTTCGACCGGCTCGTGGACCGTTTCTACGCGAGTGTGGACGCTGATCCAACCTTGCGCCCTCTATACCCCGAAGATCTGAGCGAGCCAAGGCAGCACCTGGCATGGTTCCTCGGGCAGTACTGGGGAGGGCCGAGCACCTACAGCGACAACCGCGGCCACCCCCGACTCCGCCTGCGGCACGCTCCATTCGCGATCGGGCTCTCCGAGCGCGACGCCTGGCTCCGGCACATGAGTGAGGCAGTTGAGGCGTCGGGCGCCGACGCCGCGACCCAGGCCGAGCTCGTTGCCTACTTTGAGATGGCCTCCCGGACCCTCATCAACTCTGTCTGACCTTCGGCACGGTCGCCCTGGGTGACCCGGGCGGCTCGTCAATCGGACGGGTTGGCGTGATCTTCAGCTTGTTCGCCCCTTCGAACGATCGGCGAACGCGTGAACCTGGTCGAACCCGGGGGCGAAAAGCCGGCCGTCTCCAGCCGAAGGCGTGGGGAAGTGGTTGGCCGGGACCCCGATAATGAGGCGGTCTACGACCGACCCCGACCCGGGGTCGAGCCCGTAAAGGACGCCGTCTTGCCCGATCGACCAGACCAGGCCGCCGGCGACGATCGGCGGTCCCCCGATCCCGGGCGCTCGCCATTGCACCCTGAGCCCAGGAGGGTCGGCCGTCACCGCGACCGCCACCAGCCCGCTCATACAAGGAAGGAAAACGGTGGACCCAACGACGGCATCGCCGCCGCTGACGTCGGTGTCGCAGAACGTCCCGAGCGATGCCTGCTCGCCCCCGATCCCGCCGAGGTTGCTGCCCGAGAGGAGATAGGCGACGTGGGACTTCCCGGCCTGGACTACGAGACCGTCACCGAGCAGCGCCGGCGGGCTCGATCCGAGATCGAGGTCGTGGGCGTTGTCCACCGCCCAGCTGCCGGGTGCGAAGAACTGCAGGGAGCGCAACGAGGCCGAGGTCTCGATGACCGCGTCGCTGCCGTCATAGGGCGCCCCCGGCGATATCACCGAGCCGTTTCCGACGGTGAACCAGATATTGCCGGCGGGGTCCACCACCGGGGCCGCACCCCCCATCCACACCGCCCCTTCGTCCTGGCCCGGGCCGCTGTCGACCTCGTACGTGCTCAGCGCACCGCCGGTCTCGGGCACCGAGACGATCCAGCCGTGGTAGGTGGAGCAGTCGCCGTAGTTGCCTCCGTAGCCGAAGACGACACGACCGCCGTCGATGGTGAGTGCGACGCGCTGGAGGGTCGCTGCAGTGTCGATGCCTGGCGGGTCGACGTTCTGGCGCAACTCAACGGCGCCGGTTGACGTTTGGAGTCCGACCAGCTGGTGCAGCGGTCCATCGGAGCTGGCGATGTCGGCGACCACGAAGACCTCGCCTCGAGAGGGGTCGATGACCGGGGTCGAGGTGATGCCCAGGGTCGGAGAGATGTCTCCGCAGGGGAGCTGCGAGGCACGGACCGGCGGACCGAGGTGTCTGGACCAGCGGATGCCGCCGGTCGCGGCGTTCAACGCATAGACGGTGTCGTTTTCGGTGGCGACGAGAACTGTCGAGCCGACCACGAGCGGCTCGGTGTAGAGCTGGCCGTCGAGCCGAGGCGAGGACCACACCTGGTGTGGGTCGGCAAGGTCGATCTTCCCGGCCACCCCGTGGCCCTCGGGGTCGTGGTGGTAGACGGTCCAGTTGGCGGTCGCCGGGATCGTCTTCGGCGTGGTCGCGGCCGGGGTCGCCGCGCACAGCAGTGGGGCGAGGACCACCAACAACGCGCCCCATGGGCCCGTTCCCCGGCGGTGTCGAGCGCGGGCGACCATGGCCCATGATGCCTGTGCGAGATCCGGGCCGGACGGCCGCGTCAGTGGCGGCCGAGATCCGATAGTCTACCGTTGACGTGAACGGCAACCTCTTGGAAAAGCCCGGTCCATCAGCGCGTGGCGGCCTCCGGTGAGCATCTTTTCGACCAACGGGTCCGACGGGAAGCTCGCCGAGGTGGATCGCCGGTACAAGCCGGTCGTGGACCACGACCGCTACAAGTGGGTTGCCCTGTCCAACACGACGCTCGGAACGCTCTTGGCCACGATCGACGCGTCGATCATGCTCATCGCGATGCCCAACATTTTCAAGGGCATCCACCTCGATCCGCTCTTACCGGGGAACAGCTTCTACCTGTTGTGGATGATCCTGAGCTTCCTCATCGTCACCAGCGTGCTCGTGGTCAGCCTCGGGCGCCTCGGCGATCTCTATGGCCGAGTCCGCATGTACAACCTCGGGTTCGCGATCTACACCTTCTTCTCGTTGCTCCTCACGGTCACCTGGATGTCGGGGACGACGGCCGCCCTCTATCTGGTCATCATGCGGGTGTTCCAGGGGGTGGGCGCGGCCTTCCTGCTGGCCAACTCCTCGGCGATCCTCACCGACGCTTTTCCCGAGCACCAGCGGGGTCTGGCCCTCGGCGTGAACCAAGCCTTCGGCATCAGCGGCTTGTTCATCGGACTGGTCCTCGGAGGGATCCTGGCTCCGATCCAGTGGCGGCTCATCTTCTTGGTCTCGGTCCCGGTGGGGTTGTTCGGGACGGTGTGGGCCTACCTGAAGCTGCGCGAAGTGCCGCGCCGGACCAAGGCGAAGATCGACTGGTTGGGCAACCTGACCTTTGCGGTGGGGCTGGTCTTGATCATGGTCGGCATCACCTACGGGATCCGGCCCCACGGGAATCAGACGATGGGTTGGACCGGCCCCTTCGTGATCTCGATGCTCGCCTCGGGGGTCGGGGTGCTGGTCCTGTTCACTGTGATCGAGAGCAAGACCGCCGAGCCGATGTTCCGGCTCGCCTTGTTCAAGATCCGGGCGTTCACCGCAGGCAGCCTCTCCACCCTGCTGGCAGGGATCGGCCGGGGCGGGCTCATGTTCATGCTCATCATCTGGCTCCAGGGCATCTGGCTGCCGCTCCACGGCTACGACGCGGCGCAGACCCCCCTGTGGGCCGGCATCTACATGCTCCCCCTCACTGCGGGATTCCTGTTCGCCGGTCCGATCTCGGGCGTCCTGTCGGACCGCTTCGGCTCTCGGCCCTTCGCGACCGGTGGGATGCTCATGGCGGCGCTGTCCTTCGCGTTGCTCGAGATGCTGCCGGTCGACTTCCCCTACCCCGTCTTCGCCTGCCTCATCCTTTTGAACGGACTGGCCATGGGGGCCTTCGCCGCGCCGAACCGGGCCGGAGTAATGAACTCCCTCCCGGCGGCCCACCGCGGGGTGGGCTCGGGGATGAACTCGACCTTCCAGAACGCCGCCCAGGTCCTGTCGATCGGAATCTTTTTCAGCCTGATGATCATCGGCCTCTCGGCCACACTGTCGACCAACCTGTTCCACGGGCTGGTGTCCCAGGGGGTGCCAGCGGCTGACGCCAACCAAGTTGCCCACCTCCCGCCGGTCTCGACGCTGTTCGCCGCCTTCTTGGGCTACAGCCCGATGCAACACCTGCTCGGGGCCAAGGTCATCGCCGAGCTGCCCAAAGCCAGCGCAGCCCACCTGCTCTCCCGGAGTTACTTCCCCCATCTCATCTCGAGCGCGTTCTCGCAGGGCCTGCACACTGCTTTCGACTTCGCGGTGGTCGCGTCACTCGTCGCGGCCGGGGCGTCGTGGCTGCGGGGCGGAAAGTACGTCTATGTCGAGCCCGAGCCTCAGCGAGAGACCGAGGGCGGACGGCGGCGCACCCCGGCCCAGGACGCCTCGGACGAGGCGTTCGAGCCAGTCGAGGCGACCCCGTGACTGTGACCAGGCCAGCCCAGGCGACGGACGAACCGACCGACACCGAGCCGCGCTTGCGGATCGGAGAGGTAGCGAAGCAGACCGGGGTGACCCCCCGCACCCTGCGCTACTGGGAGGAGATCGGACTTCTCCGGCCGGCCGCCCACCGGGGCAGCGGAGAGCGGCTCTACTCGCTGGTCGAGCAGGAGCGGGTCATCCACATCCGAGAGCTTCAGGACCTGCTGGGCCTGACCCTGGCCGAGATCCAGGACGTGCTGCGGTCCGAGGACACCTTGGAGCGCGCCCGACGGGCGGCGCGTGCCGCCGCGCCAACGCAGAAGCGGCTCCCACTCCTCGCTGACGCCATCGAGGCCAATGACCGCCTGGTCGAGCGGATCAACGAGCGGCTGGCGCGCATCAGTCAGTTCCGGGACGAGTGCGTCGAGCGTGGGGAGCGCATGGCGGTGCGTCGAGCTGAGCTCGAGGCTGAACTGGCCCCGCCGACGCGTTCGTCGCGCTAAGGGCCGGACTTCAGGTCGACGAGGGCGGCGCGTGCCGCCCACATCCCGCACATGCCGTGCACGCCACCGCCCGGCGGCGTGGATGCTGAACAGAGATAGACACCATGAATCGAGGTGCGGTAGGGGTTCCAGCGAAGGCTCGGGCGCAGCAGGATCTGCTGCAGGCTCGCCAGCCCGCCGTTGATGTCGCCGCCGATGTAGTTGGGGTTGTCCGCCTCCATGTCCATCGCTGTCATCGTCGAGCGGGCGAGGACCAGGTCGCGGAAGCCGGGGGCGAACTGCTCGATCTGTGCTTCGATCGCCTCGGTCATGTCCACCGTCGATCCGTGAGGTACGTGGCAGTAGGCCCACAGGGTCTGCTGACCTGGTGGGGCCCTGGTCGCATCGACCACGCCTGGCTGTGCGACCAGCACGAAGGGGCGATCGGGATGGCGGCCGTTGGCGACCGCCGTCTCACTCCGGGCCACCTCCTCGAAGCTCCCGCAGACGTGCACCGTTCCCGCTTCTCGGCAGACCTCGGCTTCCCAGGGGACCGGACCTGACAGGGCCCAGTCCACCTTGCAGACGCCGGGCCCGTAGCGGAAGCGTTCAAGCGGCCGGCGGCTGAAGCCCCCGAGCCGGTCCCCGGCCAAGTCGAGGAACTGGCGGGGCGAGACGTCGAGGAGCACGGCTCGGGCCCCGGGCAGTTCATCGAGGTGCTTCACCCAGATCCCGGTGTGCACCTTGGCACCGAGCGAATCGAGCTCGGCGCAGAGGGCCTCAACCACCTTCCCGCTCCCGCCGGCGACCACTGGCCAGCCCAGGGCGTGGGCGAGGGTCACCAAGAGCAGCCCGAAGGAAGCCGACGAGGGTGCCTCGAGGGGCAGCATCGAGTGCGCGGCAGCACCGGCGAGAATTGCCCGCGCCTCGTCGGTCCTGAAACGTCCGGCAAGGCGCGCCGCCGGAAGCAGTCCCGGGAGCCCGAAACGGGCCAGGGCAAGCGGATGCGACGGGACTGACCGGAGCGGGGCGAGGATCTCGGGCAGCCACTTGTCGAGGTCGCTGACCAGCGGGGCGAACAGCGAACGGTAGCGACGGGCGTCGCCACCGAGGGAGTCGGCTGTGGCTTCGAGGGACTCGACGGCCGCGGCCCGTCCGCCGTCGAGCGGGTGGGCGAACGCGATTGGTGGCGTGCAGAGCGAGACCCCGTGGGCGGCGAGGTCGATCTCTGCAAAAAAAGGCGAAGCCAGCAAGAGCGGGTGAACCGCCGCGCACATGTCGTGGCGGAACCCGGGCAGGGTCAGCTCGGCCGTTCGGCAGCCCCCTCCGGGAGTGTCGGCCCCTTCGAACACTTCCACCGAGAGGCCGGCCCGCGCGAGGACCACCGCGGCGGCCAGCCCGTTAGGGCCGGAGCCGACCACGTAAACGTCGGCCACGACCGACGATGCTACTCGGCACCCGCGAAAGAGCCCCGTGGTCGTCCGGCGATGAATGCCTCCGACGGTGGAGTTCGCTTGGCGAACCGACGAAGCCTGGGTCTCGCAATGATCGGTTCAGCCGGCAAACGATGGCGAGACGCTCCTCGGAGACATGGCGGCATCGAGTGGCGCAGCGGCCTGGCTTGATGGGTCTCGGGCGTGTCGACGCGCGGGTGGGAGACGGTGCCTTTCCTCGGCGCCGACCAGAGGATGGAGCCGGAACCGCCGGGAGGCAGGCGGAGCGGGTTCCCCGAGACGCACCGGCGGGGCCAGTTGGAAAGCGAACATACGTTCGCTACGCTCTCCAGGGTGAGCGGAGGAG
This sequence comes from Acidimicrobiales bacterium, assembly GCA_040414865.1. Lineage (GTDB taxonomy): Bacteria > Actinomycetota > Acidimicrobiia > Acidimicrobiales > RAAP-2 > Palsa-461. Next base: position 5,876 of record JBEDUR010000072.1, on the reverse strand, counting down.
CTCTCTCGTCCCTCGTGTCCGGTCAGGGACCGGTCCTGGCCACGGGGCGGGTATTCCCGACACCGGACCCCCTGGCGTCGCTCCTGCCCGGGTCCGGGATCCGGCGCGGCAGCCTGGTCGGCATCGGGGGCAGCGGTGGGACCACCCTGGCGCTCTCCCTCATGGCCGAGCCGGTGGCCCAGGGCTCGTGGGCGGCGGTGGTGGGGATGCCGGATCTGGGTATCGAGGCTGCCGCCGCTGTGGGGATGGACCTCGCCCGGGTCGCCCTCGTCCCACGACCCGGTCCTGTCTGGCCAGCCGTGGTGGCCGTCCTTCTCGATTCTCTCGACCTGGTGGTGGTCGAGGCTCCGGCGCATTGCCGGCCCGCTGACGCCCGTCGTCTCGGGGCCCGGGCCCGTGAGCATGGGTCCGTCCTCTGCGTGGTGGGCCGACCAGGAGGGTGGCCGGAGCCCCCGGAGCTCACGCTGACGACCGAGACCGAAGAGTGGGAAGGGCTGGGTATCGGGTCGGGCACACTCCGGGCTCGCCGGGCGCGGGTCATTGTCGCCGGCCGTCGTGGCGCGGATCGCCCGGCTGCCACGGCCTGCTTGCTTCCCGGACCCGACGGCCGACTGACCGCCCGCCACCTCGGTGGGTGGCGTCCGTCACCTGAACACGCCGAGGTTCCGGAGCCCGAGGCGGTGTCATGGGCGGTGTAGTCCGCACCCTGGTGGCGTGGTGCCCGGACTGGCCGGTGACCGCGGCTGGCTTCGAGGCCGAGGTTCCGGTCGCCGTAGTGGTGGCCGGTCGGGTGGTCGCCTGCTCGGCCGCGGCACGTGAGCGTGGGGTCGTCCTCGGGATGCGGCGGCGGGCGGCCGAAGCACACTGCGCCGGGCTCTGCGTCCTCCAGCGTGACGAGGCCCGAGAAGCACGCCGCTTCGAACCGGTGATCGCCGCGGTCGCGGCGCTCGCTCCGGAGGTGGAGGCGACCCGGCCGGGCCTTCTGTCCCTGGCGACGCGTGGCCCGGCCCGGTACCACGGCGGCGAAGAGCCGCTGTGCGCCGAGGTGGCCGAGCAGGCGCAGGCAGCGATGATTGCGGCCTGCGGCGTCTCGGCGCCGGTAGTGCAGGCCGGGATCGCCGACGGCTCGTTCGCCGCCTCCCTGGCCGCCCGCCGACACGTCGTGGTTCCGCCCTCGGGCACCGCCCGGTTCCTGGCCCCGTTCTCAGTCGGTGTCCTCGGTCGCCCAGAGCTGGCCGACCTCCTGGTCCGTCTCGGTATCGGGACACTGGGTGCCTTCGCCGAACTTGACGAGACCCGGGTGGCGGCCCGTTTCGGACCGGACGGCGCGCTGGCCCACCGCCTGGCTCGGGGGCTGGACGACCGCCCGCTGCGCTCGGTTCTCCTGGGGGCCGAGCTGGTCACGGTGGCCGAGATCGACCCCCCAGCCGAGCGCGTCGACGTCGCGGCGTTCGCGGGACGGAGGTTGGGGGAGGAGTTGATGGCCCGGCTGGAGGCGGAGGGGTTGGCTTGCACGCTGCTCACGATCGAGGCCGAGACTGAGCACGGGGAGCGGCTCACTCGGCGCTGGCGGGCCGATCTCGACCTCGACGCGTCGGCGATGGGAGAGCGGCTGCGCTGGCAGCTCGAGGGGTGGCTGTCGGGAACCGCCGCCGAGACGCCGAGCGCGGGGGTCGTCCGACTCTCGTTCCAAGCGAGCGAGGTCGTCCCGGCCGTCGGGAGACAGGACGGCTTCTGGGGTGGTGTCTCGGCCGCCGACCGGCGGGCGGTACGGGGCCTCGACCGCATCCGGGGCATGCTCGGGCCCGACGCGGTCTTTACCGGAGCGCTGGCGGGGGGCCGGGGGCCGGGCGAACGGGCGACCCTGGTGGCTTGGGGGGACACTCGACCCGAAGCATTGGCGAGCGGCCCGTGGCCCGGCGCCCACCCGGCCCCGCCGCCGGCGCTCGTGCACCGGGTCCCCCGCTCAGCTGTCGTGACCGACCACACCGGTCAGCGGGTCGTGGTGAGTGCCCGAGGGTGTCTGAGCGCGCTCCCCGAGCGAGTTTCGGTCGAGGGGGGCCCGCCGAGCGCCGTCGTGGCCTGGGCTGGCCCGTGGCTTCTCGACGAGCGGTGGTGGGACCCCCGAGCCGGCCGCCGCCGCGCCCGGTTTCAGCTGCTGGCTGAGGATCAGCGCGCCTACCTGTGCTTCGTCGAGCGCAACGCATGGTTCGTCGAGGCCACTTATGACTGATCGGGCCGACTATGCCGAGCTGCACACTCACTCCAACTTCAGTTTCTTGGATGGGGCTTCCCATCCCGAGGAGCTGGTCGCCGAAGGAGCTCGGCTCGGCCTTGGGGCACTGGCATTGACCGATCACGATGGCCTCTACGGCGTGGTCCGCTTCGCTGAGGCGGCCCGCGTCCTCGGTCTACCCACCGTGTTCGGCGCCGAGCTGACCCTCGGGCTCGAGCGGCCCCAGAACGGGATCGCCGACCCCGAAGGTGCCCATCTCGTCGTCGTGGCTCGCAACCCCGACGGCTACGCCCGCCTCAGCCGGGCCATCGCCGAGGCCCAGCTGGCCGGGGGAGAGAAGGGAAACCCCACCTTCGACCTCGAATCGCTCTTCGATCTCCACCGCGGCCAGTGGTTGGTGCTCACGGGGTGCCGCAAGGGGACGGTCCCGGCAGCCCTGGCCGCTGGCGGCCCGGCGGTCGCCGGCCGGGTCCTCGACCGGCTCGTGGAGGGCTTCGGCCGGGACAACGTGGCGGTCGAGCTCACCGACCACGGTCAGCCGCTCGACTCGGCCTGCAACGATGCGCTGGTTCGTCTCGCCGTTTCCCGTGGGCTCGACCCGGTGGCCACGGCCAACGCCCATTACGCCCAGCCTTCGGGCCACCGGCTGGCCGCCGCCCTGGCCTCGGTCAGGGCCCGCCGGTCGCTCGACCAGATGGATGGCTGGCTGCCAGGCGGTCCGGGTGCCCACCTGCGCTCACCGGCCGAACAAACCCGGCGCTTCGCCCGGTACCCCGGCGCGGTCGAGCGGGCTGGCGAACTGGGCCGGGCCCTCGCCTTCGATCTGCAGTTGCTTGCCCCCGGCCTCCCCCCGTTCCCGATCCCGAGGGGCCTTGACGAGATGCGCTACCTGGTCGCCCTGGTGGAGGAGGGGGCGAACCAGCGCTACGGGGCCCGGAGAGCCGAGCGGATACCGGGGGCCTGGGCCCAGCTCGACCACGAGCTTGGGGTCATCGAGGCCCTCGGCTTCGCCGGCTACTTCCTGGTGGTGTGGGACATCGTCCAGTTCTGCCGGCGCAACGGCATCTACTGCCAGGGACGCGGCTCGGCCGCCAACTCGGCGGTCTGCTTCGCTCTCGGGGTCACCAACGCCGACGCGGTGTCCCTCGGCCTCTTGTTCGAGCGGTTCCTGTCGCCCGAGCGCGACGGACCGCCGGACATCGACGTCGACATCGAGAGCGGCCGGCGCGAGGAGGTCATCCAGTACGTCTACGAGCGCCACGGCCGGCAGCACGCGGCCCAGGTGGCCAACGTCATCACCTACCGGCCCCGTTCGGCGCTACGGGACGCGGGCAAGGCCCTTGGGCACGCTCAGGGGACGGTCGACGGGTGGTCGCGAAATGTGGAGGCCCGCAGCTCCCTCGCCCAGACCGCCCGGGTCTTCCCGGGGGAGATCCCGGCACCGGTCCTCGAGCTGGCCGCTCAGCTCGATGGGTTCCCGCGCCATCTCGGGGTGCACTCCGGCGGGATGGTTATCTGCGACCGCCCGGTCGTCGAGGTGTGCCCGGTGGAGTGGGCAAGGGCCCCGGGGCGGACCGTACTGCAGTGGGACAAAGACGACTGCGCCGCGGTCGGTCTCGTGAAGTTCGACCTGCTCGGTTTGGGGATGCTCGAAGCGCTGCACCGGACGATCGACCTCTTGGCCGCCTCCGGCGGTCCCGTCCTCGACCTGGCCGAGCTCCCCCAGGAGCCCGAGGTCTACGACATGCTCTGCGCGGCCGACACGGTCGGAGTGTTCCAGGTGGAGAGCCGGGCCCAGATGGGCACCCTGCCGCGCCTCGGACCTCAGTGCTTCTACGACCTCGTGATCGAAGTGGCCCTCATCCGGCCCGGGCCCATCCAGGGGGGCTCGGTCCACCCCTACCTGCGCCGGCGCAATCATGAGGAGGAGGTCACGTTCCTCCATCCGCTGCTCAAGCCCTGCCTGGAGAAGACCCTCGGGGTCCCGGTCTTCCAGGAGCAACTCATGCAGATGGCCATCGACGTGGCCGGGTTCACCCCCGCCGAGTCGGACCGGCTCCGCCAGGCCATGGGATCCAAGCGCTCGGCGGAGCGCATGGAACAGCTTCGGGACCGTTTCTACGCCGGGATGACCGAGCGGGGGATCGTGGGCTCGGTGGCCGACGAGATCTTCGCCAAGATGGCCGCCTTCTCCTCCTTCGGGTTCCCCGAGTCCCACGCCGTGTCCTTCGCCTATCTCGTCTACGCCTCGGCCTGGCTCAAGCTGCATCATCCGGCAGCCTTCACCGCGGCGTTGTTGAACTCCCAGCCGATGGGGTTCTGGTCGCCCCGGACCCTGATCGCCGACGTTCGTCGTCACGGGGTGGAGGTTCGCCGGGCGGAGGTGAACGCGAGCGGGGTGGAGGCGGAGCTGGAGGCGGGTGCCGAGGCCGGGCGCCCCGCCATCAGGCTCGGGATCGGAGGTGTGCGCGCGCTGGGAGAAGCTGTCGCCGGACGGGTGGCGGCTGGTCGCCCCTACCACGACCTGGAGGACCTGGCCCGACGGGCCGAGCTGAGCCCGGCCCAGCTCGAGGCGTTGGCCACCGCGGGGGCGACGGCCAGCCTGGACGGTGGGGACCGGCGGGCGGCGTTGTGGGCGGCCGGGCCCTTGGGGAGGCTGGGCGCCGGTCTGCCCGGCATCGTGGTCGGGGCTGACGCCCCGCCGCTGCCAGCGATGAACCGGGCCGAGGAGATGGTGGCCGACCTGTGGGCCACCGGGGTGTCCGTCGACTCCTCCCTGACCGAGCTGGTCCGGAAGGAGCTGGATCGCCGAGGAGTGACCACGGCCGGCGCACTGCGCGCCATCGAACACGGGAGCCGGGTCACGGTCGCCGGCGTGGTGACTCACCGACAGCGGCCCGAGACGGCGAGGGGGATCACCTTCGTCAACCTGGAGGACGAGACCGGCCTCGTGAACGTGGTGTGCTCGGTCGGGGTGTGGGCGCGCCACCGGCGGGTCGCGCAGTCCGCCCCCGCGCTGGTGGTTACCGGGACCGTCGAGTCGGCCGGGGGCGTCGTGAACGTTGTGGCCCAGCGGATCGAGCCTCTCGCGCTGGCCGCGCCGACCCACTCCCGGGACTTCTGCTGAAGAGGCCCGGGCTGGTACCAAGTAGCGTGCGCGCCATTCTTGACCACCGGCACATGAGAGCCACCGGCGCCAACGGGATCGCCAGCCCAATCGGTGTCACCGTCGCGCGCTGGTGCCAAGGGCGCGGACGGTCGTTCGCGCGCCCTAGCCCCGTGCCCCCAAGGCGGTGAACTTTCTCGCCCACTCCCTGGTCGCTGAGCGGACCGGGCTGACCTCTCCACAGCACACGCTTGGCGCCGTCCTGAGTGACCTGTGCGCTATGGCCGGCCTGCGGTTCGCCTTCGATCGGTTGCCCGGCGAAGTCGCTGCCGGGGTGCGCTGCCACTGGGCGGCCGATCGGGTGTTCCACGCTGACGGGTCCTTCCTCGAGGGCGCGAGCTCCATTCGCGCCGCCGCGCTGGCTGTCGGGCTCCCGCCCGGGGCGAGCCGGGCGCTCGGCCACGTCGGCTGGGAGCTGCTCTTGGACGGCAGCCCCGTCGTGGCTGCCGCCGGTCGCCGGTTTGCCACCGCGCT
>JBEDUR010000071.1:0-2670 GCA_040414865.1 Acidimicrobiales bacterium | reverse complement strand
ATCCAGCTCGATGGGGATCGCATCGAGCGGGTGGTCGAAAAGCCGGCGGTGACCGACACGGTGAACGCCGGGATCTACGTGTTTCGGTGGTCAGCCCTGAGCCTCATCCCCGACGGCCGGGCCTTCGAGCTCCCGGACTTGCTGAACAAGGCAACCGGATCGGGGTACCGGGTGGTGGCGTACCCGTTCAGTGGGACCTGGATCGCCATCGACCGGATGGACCAGCTCTCTGACGCGGCCAAGGCGATGGGCGTCGAGCGCCCGTGAAGCTCTCCGTCATCGTTCCGGTCCGCAACGAGCGCGACACCGTCCTGCAGCTCATCGAGCGGCTACGCCAGGTCGACTGCGGCATGCCAAAGGAGATCATCGTGGTCGACGGCGCCTCGACCGACGGCACCCGGGAGGCCCTGAGCGCGCTGGCCTACCCGGAGCTCGACGTGATCTTCGAGGATCGCCCTCGCGGCAAGGGGCGGGCGGTACGGACCGGCTTCGAGCGAGCGAGTGGGGAGGTCCTCATCGTCCAGGACGCCGACCTCGAGTTGGACCCGGCCCAGATCCCGGCCCTGCTCGCCCCTGTGGTCGACGACGGGATGCCCGCCGTGCTCGGGTCGCGCTTCTTGGGACGAGGCCGCGGTGATGCACCGATGGTCAACTACGTCGGCAACGTGCTCCTGACCCGTGTGGTCAACGTGCTCTTCAGGGCCCGCTTGACCGACATCTTGACCTGTTACAAGGTGCTCCGAGCCGACGTACTGAAGGGGCTCGAACTCCAGTGTGACGGGTTCGACTTCGACGCAGAGATCACCTGCCGCCTGTTGCGCGACGGGCACCGCGTCCTCGAGCTGCCGGTGACCTACGAGCCGCGGACCGCCGACGAGGGCAAGAAGCTCACCGCAGGGGTCGGTTGGAGCGTCCTGTGGGCCATTCTGCGGGTCCGGTTCTCGAGCGGTTCGACGGGTGGCGGTCGAGCGTCGGTGCCCTGGTAGGCAGGCCACGAGGTCGCCCTCTGGCCGAGCATTTCCGTGTTTGGACCGAGTCGTCAGGCTCAAGGACCTGGGGCGTTGGACACCTGGCCACTAATGTGGTCGGTGCAGCACTTGAGGGCGGTGGGGTGAGGGTATTGAGCCAAGTGCGGACTGGGTGTCCAGGAGCGGGTTCGCTGGAACCCGCGACCGGTGGACCCGACTCGGTTTCGCACGCCGAGGGGCGTTCGCTCCGCGAGCTCGTCGAATCCTCGGGAGTGCGTCGGGTGGACGTGGTCGCCTGGCGGGACCTCGATGACGCCGAGGCTGGTGGGTCCGAGGCTCACGCCCACGAGATCTTGTCGCGCTGGGGCTCGGCCGGCGTCGACGTGCGGCTCTGGACGTCCCGTGTGAACGGAGCGCCGAGGCGAGTCGAGCGGGACGGGTACACGGCCTGGCGGTCCGCCGGACGCTACGCCGTATTCCCCCGCACCGCCCTCCGGGGCCTCTCGAGGGAGATCGGCTCGGGTGACGGCGTCGTCGAGATCTGGAACGGGATGCCGTTCTTCTCGCCGCTCTGGGCGCGCCGCCCCCGAATGGTGTTCCTGCACCACGTGCACGGTGAGATGTGGCAGATGGTCCTGTCTCGGGCTCTGGCCGGCCTCGGGACCACGATCGAGCACCGCATCGCTCCGCCCCTCTACCGACGAGAGCCTATCGTGACCCTCTCGGAGTCATCGAAGCGGGAGATCGTCGGCCGCCTCGGGCTGCGCGCTGACCAGATCACGGTCGCGGCGCCAGGAATCGACGCTCGGTTCGACATCGGGGGGAATAAGGCCCCTGATCCGCTGGTCGTGACCGTGGGTCGCCTCGTCCCGGTCAAACGATTCGACTGGTTCATTGAAGCGATGATCAAGCTTCGAGCCGAGTGCCCGGACCTGCGGGCGGTCGTGGCAGGGGAGGGCTACGAGCGGCCGGCCCTGGAGGCCCAGGTCCGAGAAGCCGGAGCCAACGATTGGCTCTCGTTGCCGGGGCACCTCACCGACGAGGAACTCGTCGAGCTCTACCGCAAGGCCTGGTTGCTCGTCTCGACGTCCTCCCGGGAGGGCTGGGGGATGACCATCACCGAAGCGGGAGCTTGCGGAACCCCAGCGGTGGCGACCCGCATCGTCGGCCACAAAGACGCCATCGACGACGGCAGGACCGGACTGCTCGCCGACACCGTGGACGAAATCGTCACGGCCTCATCGGCGGTCCTCGGTGACGAGGAGCTCAGGCGGCGCCTCGGTGCCTCGGCGCGGCAGGCCGCGGGACGCTTCAGCTGGGACCGGAGCGCGCTGGTGTCATTCGCTGTTCTTGCCGCCGAGGCCGAACGAGTCCAGCGGCGACGCTGAAGCGCCAAGTTCCGGCATCCCGCCGTCGCCTTGCTTGCTGCTCGCAGCGAGGTGGCGGATCACCGCTGACTGGCACGTCGGCCGGAGCGGTATCTCCGAACGCGCCGAACCCCGAGGAGGGGCGTGCTGGTCGGGTCCTACTGCTCGGCCAGCCCGACCCGGCGACCGCCGAGAGGCCGCGAAAGCAGCATCCATGCCCCGAGGGCGACCAGGTAGGCCATGAGCCCGAGGAACAGGACCACCTCGAAGCCATAGATCATCGCGAGGATGATGGCCAACGCGGAACCGACGACCGAGGCAAAGCCATTGACCGC
>JBEDUR010000070.1:0-2485 GCA_040414865.1 Acidimicrobiales bacterium | reverse complement strand
GCTCCTCGGCCATTGGGGGACGAGCCCCGGGCTGAACCTGTGCTACGTGCACCTGAATCGCCAGATCATCGAGCGCAACCTGAACGTCGTCTTCGTGTGCGGGCCTGGTCACGGAGGACCGGCCATCGTGGCCAATACCTGGCTCGAGGGTAGCTACAGCGAACTGTTCCCTCACGTCTCCCGGAGCGCTGAGGGGATGGCCCGGTTGTTCCGCCAGTTCTCCTTCCCAGGCGGGATCCCGAGCCATTGCAGCCCCGAGACGCCCGGATCGATCAACGAGGGCGGGGAGCTGGGCTACTCGCTCGCGCACGCCTTCGGTGCCGCCTTCGACAACCCGGGGCTCATCGTCGCCTGCGTTGTCGGTGACGGCGAGGCCGAGACTGGGCCGGCGGCGACCGGTTGGCATTCGAACAAGTTTCTGAGCCCGAGGCGCGACGGGACAGTACTCCCCATCCTGCACCTGAACGGATACAAGATCGCAGCCCCAACCTACCTGGCTCGCATTCCCGAACCCGAGCTGATCAGCCTCTTCGCCGGCATGGGCTACCGGCCGGTTCTGGTGAGCGGGGGTTTCGACGGCGAAGAGCCTCTCGCCGTCCACCGCCGCCTGGGGTCGGCGATAGGAGAGATCTTCGCCGAGATCGAGGAGGTTCGTTCGAAGGCAAGCCGGGAAGGCCCCGAAGGGGTCCGCTGGCCGATGCTCATCCTGCGTACCCCTAAGGGCTGGACCGGGCCCAAGACTCTCGACGGCCTGCCGGTTGAGGGAAGCTTTCGCGCGCACCAGGTCCCACTGCCCGACGTCCGGTCGAACCCCGAGCACCTCGGACAGCTGGAGGTCTGGCTTCGCAGCTACCGTCCCGAGGAGCTCTTCGACCCCGAGGGTCGGCCGACCGACGACATCCTGTCCGCGGTGCCCACCGGCATGCAGCGGATGGGTGCCAACCCCCACGCCAATGGTGGGCTCCTTCTGCAGGACCTGGCCATTCCGGATTTCCGCGACTACGCGGTGAGTGTGTCGGGTCCCGGGGCCCAGCGGCACGAAGCCACCCGGGTGCTGGGAGAGCTGTTGCGCGACGTAGTGCGGGCCAATCCTGACAAGTTCCGACTTTTCGGACCGGACGAGACCGCCTCCAACCGACTCCAGGCGGTCTTCGAGGTGACCGACCGGACCTGGGAGGCCGAACGCCAGCCTGACGACGATCACCTGGCTCCAGACGGTCGGGTGATGGAGGTGCTCTCCGAGCACCAGTGCCAGGGCTGGCTGGAGGGCTACCTACTGACCGGGCGTCACGGCTTGTTCAACTGTTACGAGGCGTTCGTCCACATCGTGGACTCGATGTTCAACCAGTACGCCAAGTGGCTGAAGGTCAGCGCCGAGGTGCCCTGGCGGCGTCCGATCGCATCGCTGAACTACCTCCTCTCGAGCCACGTCTGGAGGCAGGATCACAACGGGTTCTCCCATCAAGACCCCGGATTCATCGACCAGGTGGTCAACAAGAAGGCCTCGGTAGTTCGGGTGTACTTCCCTCCCGACGCCAACTGCTTGCTCTCGGTTGCGGACCACTGTCTGAGATCGCGCGACTACGTCAACGTGATCCTCGCCGGCAAGCAGCCCCAGGAGGACTGGTTAACGATGGACGAGGCCATCGATCACTGCACGCGGGGGCTGGGCATCTGGTCCTTCGCTTCGAACGATTCGGGCTCCCTTCCTGACGTGGTGATGGCCTGCTGCGGTGACGTACCGACGCTCGAAACGCTTGCCGCCGTGCAAATACTCCGTCAGCATCTTCCCGAGCTCAGGATCCGGGTGGTGAACGTTGTGGACCTGATGCGCCTGGAACCCGACACCGCCCACCCGCACGGCCTGTCCGACCGTGAGTTCGACATGCTGTTCACGGCGGACCGGCCGGTCATCTTCGCCTATCACGGCTATCCGACATTGATCCATCGCCTGACCTATCGCCGGACAAACCACCACAACATCCACGTCCGCGGCTACATGGAGGAGGGAACGACGACCACGCCGTTCGACATGGTCATGCTGAACGACCTCGACCGCTACCACCTGGTGATGGACGTTCTGGACCGAGTCCCGGGGCTTGGGGTCAGCTCGGCCGACCTGCGCCAAGCGATGGTGGACGCTCGGCTCGACGCCCGCCGTTACGGCCGCGAGCACGGTGAGGATCCGCCCGAGATCGCCGAGTGGCGCTGGGGGGGCCTTCCCGGTGACCGAGGCTGAGGTTCCCGCGCCGGGCCGAGCGTTCCGGCCAGATCAAGTTTCGAGTCGCCGCTGCCCGGCCTCGGTCAAGCCGTCGTCGCCGAAGCCGCTCGTTCTGACCGCTCCTACCTCGGGGTCTCGGATTCGGCCGCCCCGCGGATCGCAGCTTCTCGTTCTGCCTTTGCCCGGTCGACCATGGCCGCGCTCGCCTGGTCCGAGCTGGGCTTCTCGGCCTGGTAAGGGACGTCCAAGAGTTCGCCCAACATC
>JBEDUR010000069.1:0-3464 GCA_040414865.1 Acidimicrobiales bacterium | reverse complement strand
CCGATGCACGTTATTTCGACGTGTCGTAGGCTGATCATGAGGAAGGCAACCGCTATGAAGGCACCGGCCCAGTTCGCCCGCGACGTTGAGGAACATCCGACGCTCCCGCCTGGCGATTGCGAACGGGTTTCGGGTTATGGGGTTATGGGTCTGACCTTTCAGTCTGGTCACGTCTTGGGGTTGCGCCGCTGGACGGCGTCGTCGGTGGGTGAGGGGTTTACCTCCATCTGGCATCGCGATCCCCGGGGACGCTGGACGTTTTATGAGTCCAACCGGTGCGAGGTGGCGTGTACTCGGTACTTCGGAGACGAGGTCGAGCGGTCCAATCTGGTGTCGATCTCGCTGGACTGGCAGCGCTCAGACCGGCTGAACATCCGTACGGAGGACGGCGCCGTCGACTGGTCGGTCGATATCGGATCCACCCCTGTGACCAAGCTGATGAGCGGCGTGGGTTCGGCGCTCCCGTTGGCGGCGTGGCGGTCCCCCGTTGTGCTGCGTGCGATCGGCTCCGTGGCGGGACGGGCTCTTGGCGTGGGAACAGTAAAGCTGACCGGCATGACGTCGAACGGGCAGCGTTTCGACGCGAACCCGATGCGGCTTTGGTACGTCTCCGGTAGTCACGCTGTGGTGGAGGGCGAGGACATCGGTCCCCCCGGTCCGCTGGGCGAGCAGGCGCACATGGCGGACTTCTACTTTCCCCAGCGCGGGATCTTTGCCATCGGCCGCGTGTTTGTCACGCCGTTGAAGACCACTCCGACGGCACAGAGCAAGCCCACGCCAGCCGCGCCATCCTCATGACATCGACCTAGCTCCGCGCACCGGGCCGGCCAAGTACCAATTCCACCTCGCTGGCTCCAGCTCACGAGCAAGGCGGCGGCCCGCGAAGCGTCGATCTCCCGCTAACGGCCCATGAAGCGCGGCGGTCGCTTCTCCACGAAGGCCGCCTGGCCCTCGCGATAATCCTCAGACCGGAAACACGCCTCCACCAGCTCGGCCACCCGCTGGTAGTCGCGGCGGTCCGGGGGACGGCGAGCCTCTCTGATGGCCACCTTGCACGCTGCGACGGTCAGGGGAGCATTCTCGGAGATCATGTTGGCCAGGCCCATCACCTCTTCACGGAGGTCGGCATCGCTCACCACCCGGTTGACCAGGCCGATGCGCAGCGCGTCGACGGCCGAGACCCGACGGGCGGAGAACAGGATCTCCGACGCCCACGCCGGACCGACGAGGGACATGAGGGCTTCCACCCCACCCGAGCCGTATCCGAGCCCCAGTCTGGCGGCGGGCACGCCGAACTGGCTGGTCTCGGTTGCGATCCGGATGTCCGCCTGGAGGGCCACGAGCAAGCCGCCCCCCAGGCAATAGCCCCGGATCATCGCGATCACGGGCTTGTCCAACTCGGCCCAGGCCCGCCCGCTGTCGGACCCGGCCCGGTCGTAAGCAGCCCGGGCCTCGGGGGTCGTGCGCTGGTCGGCGAACTCGGAGATGTCAGCCCCGGACACAAAGGCGCGGTCGCCGGCCCCGGTAAGCACGACCACCCGGACGTCGGGATCGGCCCCGAGGGCCCGGAGCGTGGGCGGCAGCGCCGCCCGCATGTCAACCGAGAGGGCGTTGTGCTTCTCGGGGTTGTTGAACGTGACCACGGCGATGCCGTTCTCCACGTCGACCAGGAGCTTCTCGGTCCCAGTGTCGATAGCCATCAGATCACCCTCCGTGTTCGCAATCCCTCGATCTCCTCGCTGCTGAGACCGAGCTCCCCGAGCACCGAGTCTGCGTGCTCGCCCGCCTCGGGGCTGGCCGAGCGTACCGAGTCCCAGCCGTCGGCCATCACCACCGCGTTGCGCAGGATGGTGAGTGGGCCGAGCGTGGGCGACTCGACGGTCGAGGTCATCTCCAGGTGCCGAACCTGGGGGTCGGCGAACACCTCGTCCATCCGCAGAACAGGCCCGCACGGCACTCCCGCCCGATCCAGGATCTCGATCCACTCGCTAGTGGTCCGGGTCGCCAGCCGATCTCCAATCAAACGGTTGAGCTCGTCGCGATTGGCGGATCGTTTGGCGGCCGAATCGAACCTTGGATCTGTGGGAAGGTCAGGCAATCCGATCGCCTGGCAGAAGTGGCGCAGCAGTCGCCCCGACGGGCCGGCCACGTTGATGAAGCCGTCCGCCGATCGGAAGCAGCCCATGGGCACCTGCGTCGGATGGTGGTTGCCCTCCTGCGTCGGCACGATGCCCTCCACCGTGTAGCGGACGGCCTGAAGGTCCATCATGGCGATCATCGCCTCGACCAATGAGGTCCGGACCCACTGGCCTTCACCGCTCCGGTCGCGGTCATGCAGCGCAACCAGGATCCCGATGGCCAGGTAGAGCCCGGCGGCCAGGTCGGCCACCGGAATCCCCACCCGGGTCGGCACGGTGTCGGGCAGACCGGTCACGCTCATCAGCCCGCCGAGCCCCTGGGCGATCTGGTCCACGCCGCCGCGCTCGGCGTAGGGGCCGTCTTGACCGAACCCGGAGATCGACCCGTAGACGAGGCGGGGATTGCGGTCGTGCAGCCGCTCGTAGTCGAACCCGAGGCGGTGTTTCACCTGTGGACGCATGTTCTCGACCAGCACGTCGGCCCGATCGACCAGCCGAAGGAGCACCTCGAGCCCCTCGGGGTCCTTGAGGTTGAGGCTGATCGACCGCTTGTTCCGGTGGAGGTTCTGGTAGTCCGAGGTGTGCCTTCGCTCGCCCCCACCCAGCAGGTCCTCGGGGGCTTCCACCCGAACCACATCGGCTCCCCAGTCGGCCAATTGTCGAACGCAGGTCGGGCCGGCGCGGGCGACGGTGAGATCCAGGACCCTCACGTCGGAGAGCGGGAGGTCGGTCATGACGGTGTCGAACCAGGCTCCCACTCCGCCGGAATACGCACGAGGCTGCGGTCGATCTCAGCCACGCTCCTCACTCCGGCGAGACGCATTGTCCGGTCGATGTCTTGGCGCAGCAAGCGCAGCACCTGGTCGATCCCGGAGCGACCCCCGGCCGCTAACCCGTAGACCCATGCCCTCCCGATCATGGCGGCCTTGGCGCCGATCGCCACTGCCTTGACCACGTCGGCACCCCGTCGAATCCCCCCGTCCAGGTAGACCTCGACTTCGCCGCCCACGGCGCCCACGACTCGAGCCAGCGCGGCGATGGTTGCGTCGACCGAGTCCAGCTGACGACCACCGTGGTTGGACACGACGACGGCGTTGGCACCGGCAGCGACGGCCCGGCGCGCGTCGTCGGCGGTCAGGACGCCCTTGGCCAGGATGGGCCCGTCCCACTGCTCACGCAGCCAGACGAAGTCTTCCCACTTGGCTGGATAGGCAAGCCAGTGCAGCAGCGCCTCCAAACTCGACATCGCCTTGCCGTCACGCTCGAGCGACATGGTGTTAACCAGGTCGAGACTGAAGCGATCACGTGCCGCGTCGACGAGCCAGC
>JBEDUR010000068.1:0-28841 GCA_040414865.1 Acidimicrobiales bacterium | reverse complement strand
TTCAGGGACTGTCGCGAACACCGCCTCGGTGGCCGAGTCGATCACCTCGAGACGACCGGTGCCCACGGGATCCACCCATCCGCCATCGATGTAGAGCCGGGTGTAGTCGGTCATGTTCGTTTCTCCTCAATCGACACGAGCAGTTCCTCCGGGCGGCGAGGACGCCGTCACTCGGACCGTACCACCAGCCAGTTGGCCGACGACGGTGCGCGTCGGTCGGTCGCCGGGGTGGCATGTCGAGCGAGCCAGCAGCTTCCAGGGACCGCCACCGGCGAACCGATGACGATACCCCGAGCCCTCGGGCCGGCGATCGGACAAGGTTGAACCATCCTCTCCGAGAATAAATATTATTCTTCTGATCGGGTGTTCGGCGAGAGTCCCGTTTCGCGATCGGTAGCTCGAAGCCGCCAGGCGAGGGGTTCGCCCGCCAGGGCTATGGCTGGAGAAAGATCCTCCCCATCGTGCGGGAAGCCGGCCTCTCGATCGGTGCGATCGACAGCCGTTTCCGGCGCGGTGGGACGGCCTGATCGCGCTCGTCATCGTCATCTTCGCGGACGCGTACAAGAACGAGGGTGTCCGCCGAACGGAGCCATGTCGAACGACCGTGCCCTCCGGTCGGTTCCCGCCCTTGGCATAGTTAGGAAGCACCAGTGCCGGAGAGGGTCCAACAGATAAGCAGTGACAAGAGAACCCCAACGGCCCTTTAAACCACGAGACCGATCAGCGCAATCCGACTTCGCGCTCTTGCAATGAGACAGACGGCGAGAGGGTCCAGATGGTCTATGCGGCGGCCTGCTACGCTGCGGCACCGCCAGACGCCACCCACCAGCAAAGGAGAGTGCCGGTATGGCACGAGGACGATGATGGCGGTCCTCCAGTTGCTCGCGATGTGGTCGATCGGGCGCTAAAGCGGGTATGAAACCACGAGCGCGACTCGCGGCGGCGGTTATTGGTCTCGCAGTGCTAGCCGCGGCTTGTGGAGACTCGGCATCGGCTTCGGGCAACTCGCACCGCACGGCCTCCCACGCCGTTGGGTCCGGCACGTCGAGCTGTTTGAACAAATCACCCATCAACTGCGAGAACGCTGACCTTCACGGCCGCAACCTCACCGGCCACAACCTCGCCGGCGCCAACTTCAGCAAAGCCGACCTCGCCGACTCCAACCTCACCAACACAAGCGTCACCAACGCCAATCTCGCCGGCGCCACGCTTACCAACGCGAGCGTTTCGAACGCCAATCTCGCCGGCGCCAATCTCGCCGGCGCCAACCTGTTTGGCGCCAATCTCGCCGGCGCCAATCTCAACGGCGCAAAGCTCAAGGATGCCAATCTTTCCCAGGCCGACTTCACTGACGCCAAGCTCGAGGGGGCCAACCTTTTCCACGGCAACCTCTCCTACTCGACCTTCACCAACGCCAACCTCTCCCGCGCAACCCTTTCCAGCGCCGACCTCGCCGGTGCCTATTTCACAAACGCCAATATCACTGGCGCCAACCTGACTGGCGCCATGAGCCGCGCCTACCTCACCGGCGCGAACCTCTCCGGCGCGACCCTCTCCAGCACCGACCTCAACAACGCCAGCCTCACCGGCTCCAACCTCTCACACGCGAACCTCACCGAGGCCAACCTCACCGGCGCGAGCATTACCGGCGCCAACCTCAGTGGTGCCAGGTTCTGTCATACCAAGATGCCCGATGGCGCCAAAAACGATAAGGATTGCTGAGCTGCCTGGCCATGTGGAGCAATTCGATCCCGTTGAGCCGCGTCGACTCGCTGAAGGCCGACACGACCGCTCCGCCGCGACAGTCGTACCCTCCGATGCTGAGAACGGACTTGCCATGACCGTGTGCGGGATGGCATCACCGGCGTCCGGGACGCCACGGCTACGATTTGCTTGGTGCAGCGAGACGACCTTGATCTCGGTGCGAGTCCCCCGCCCGTTGTGATCGACCAACCGGCTGTCGAGACATCCCCCCGCCATGCCCGGAAAACCCGGAAGCAGCCCCTCGACCCTGCCGCCAAGCGCCGGCGGCGGCGGCGACGCCTCATGGTCGCGGCACCGTTCGTCATTCTGCTGGCGTGGGCGAGTATCTCCTATACGGTCTGGATGGTGCGGCCCACGAGCCTGTCGTGGTCCGTGAACAGCGTCGAATGGGTGAGGCACAACGTCCCCTTCGGCAACTGGACCGCCGACCACATCGAGCAGGTCTATTACAGCTTGAACGCACCCAAGAAGGGCGGGCCGCAGCGGAAGAGCCTCCCGGCGGTCGGGGTGAAGTCGGCGCCAGATAGCACCAAGGCCGCGGTATGGCCCAAGCCGATCAGCCCAGTCTTCCCGAACCCGCTTCCCGGCGAAGGGGTTTGGAAGCCGACCGGCCCGCCGATCAACGGTGGCCCACCGATGCTGGTGACGACCTATCGCCCTGAGCTCGACTACCCACAGCTTGTCGCCTATGTCGCCTGGTTCGATCACACCCGCACTGAACTCGGGTATTACCCGGGTCGCTATGAGCCGCCGAACGCGGCTGTACGTGGTCCGATGATGGTTCCCTACAGCCAACGGTCGCGACTGCTGGCGACCTTCAACGGCGGGTTTACCTACGTCGACGGCAACAACGGCTCGTCCGACAATGGCCAAACGAACGAACCCCTCAAGGACGGCAACGCCACGCTTGTTGGCTACACCGACGGTCGCGTCGACATCGTGAACTGGAGCGGGGGCCCCAACCCGGGGCCAGACGTCGCGTGGACCCGCCAGAGCCTGGCTCCGATCGTCTGGAACGGCCAACTGAATCCCACGTTGAACGAGGACCCCAACAGCCCACAGTGGGGGTACACGCTCGGCGGTGTCACCCGGGTCTGGCGCACCGGGGTCGGCATCGACGCTCGTGGCAACCTCATCTACGCTGCCGCCGATGGCCAGACGGTGATCACCCTGGCGCAGATGCTGCAGCACGCCGGCGCGGTGCGCGCGATGGAACTCGACATTAATCCCGAGTGGCACACGCTCATCACCTACACCCACAACTCCGGTCTCGTCCCGACGATGGTCGGACCCAATCCATTGCAGTCGGCGGACCGCTACCTTGTCCCCGATGACCGTGACTTCTTCGCCGTCTACCTACCTCTGCCAGGTCCGGTAACGGTTCCGTTCGGGTAGGTCGCGGCATCCCGGTTTCTTCCGGGCTTGAATCCGGTTCCGAGAAGGAGGAGCCCTGCCATGCGCTCGAACGGACCACGTTCGAACTGGGCGACCAGATCCGCCAGTCGCCAATCCAGCGGTGCCGCGAACGGAGCGAGCGCGAGGTATGGATGCACCTGCACGTCCTCCAGCCCGAGGTCCTGAAGCAGCTGCCGCAAGCGGCGGGGAGTGAACATGTTGATGTGCTGCGAGGCGTACTTCAGTTCGCCAAAGCGGTCGACGAGCATCTCTACGAGCGGCCAGGCGCTGCGGAAGTTGGGCGTCGTTACGACAAGCTTCCCCCCTCGGCGCAGACGTTCCATCGTCGTCCGGAGGACGTGGTCCAGCTCGACGGGCGCAAGGTGCTCGATCACTTCAACGACCGTCACCACGTCGTAGTCGCGACACTCGTCCGGCAGCGCGTGCGCAGGGAGGGCGAGGAAGCACTTCGACCCACACTCGTACGCACCACGGGCATAGTCGATCGCAGTCGTCGAGATGTCGATCCCCGTCGAGTTGAAGCGCTCGTCGAGCAACCCGATCAGCGTTCCGGGACCGCAGCCCACATCGAGATGCCGGCGGTGGCCTTCCAGCTCCTCGATGACGCGTCTGAATTTCAGGTGGTGCCACTTGCTCTGGATGCCGTATCCACGGCGGTAGACGTCATCGTAGTAGGCGCCTGAAATTGTCTCGTAGTCGAACTCAGCCTTGCATTGATCGTCATCGACCATCAGGCGCACCTTCCGGCGCGTAACTCCGGACGAGGTGTTCTCCGGCATTCGCCATGGGCGAGTGCGCTGGTCGCGCTCAAGATTCCGGTGCGCTCGCAGGGGGAGTTGGCGTGGAAATCGCGTGCGAACTTCATATCACGGCCGCGGGTGCCGAAGCGGTTCTTGCCGATCCTCCTTGCGTGTCTTGAGCGGCCAGTAACACCGCAGCCAATGACAAGTGGCAGTCCCGGACCCCGTACAGATAATCGGCGGCGCGCGCCTTGCTGGGCAGACAAGGCGTTCGGCTGGATGATCCACGGGACGACCCCAACTCCTTGAGATCTTCTGGTCATTCGGTCCACTCTCTCGGCAGGTAAGCCACGGCGTTTGTCCAGCTGGGACGTGTCCAGGACCCTGAGGGAACCTCATTCACCCCGTTTCGCACCATGTCCGCGACGGGGGGTTCCAGGGCGGCCAGGAGAGTGTCAAGGACGAGCCCGGCATCGCGAATACAAGTGCGGTCACACTCGGGCCCATGATCACGTTCGGCATGGAGCGCCTCGGCTATTGATTGCATCAGTCGCTCGTGCCGGGCTTCCGGTGTCTCAGCCATCCCTTCCCTCCTCTCCGCCGTTCCTCGGGCTGCTAGGCCGCCAGCGGAACAAACCTCCGGCACCGGTGGCATGGACGCCCTTGAGTTCGCCTGGCATCTTCGAGCGCCTCCGGTTTCGGTTCTGGACGAACCCCGACCCACGATCGTAGAACGCGGGTGTCGGAAATGAGCGGGACTCCCCGGACTGGATCGAGTTGGAATGGGGGCGCGGAGTGCCGAGCTACGGGTAGGGGCTCCACTTGATCGACGCGCCTAGGGCGGCGAGGGCCAGCACCGCACCGGCCGCAGCGAGCACCACGGTGAGCTCGCGGCGCTCCTTCTGGGTGACGATGTGCCTGGGCAGGGTATTGAGCACCTTGGTCAGCTGTGAAGCGGATTTGGCCGAGTAGCTGATGGCACCGGTACGCGCCGAGACCTGCCGCAGCATCGGCAGGTCTGCGACGAGCGGATTAAAGCCCGGACTGCCACCGCTCTGTACCGGACCGACGATGCCCCCACCGGATAATCCGCCGCCGCCACCTCCGCCCCCCGCGAAACCGCCGTAGTCGGAGTCGTTGCCGAGTTGTGAAGGGGTGCATACGAGTTGGCCCGGCTGGGTCGTGCCCAGGCCAACCGTGTACACCCGGACCCCGCGGGCCACTGCGTAGGGGACCGCCGAGAGCGGCGATATGCCCACGGTGTTCGAGCCGTCGGTCAGAAGGATGACGACGCTCGATGCGTACCCGTGCACCCCCGGCTTGGCGGTTGCACTCGTCGCCTGGCCAGCGGACTGGGTCGCTGCATTCAACACCCCGTTCTCGATCGGCTGGACATGCGGGTCGACCTCCGAAATGGCCTCGATCGACTTCAGGATCGCGGCGCCGATCGCGGTGCCGTCGTTGGCGGTGAGGTTGTCAAGGGCCTGGTCGAGGTCCGAGCGATTCGTCGTTGGCGCGACCGCCAGTTCGGTGAAACCGGAGAAGACGACCAGTCCCATCTTCACCCCGCTCGGCTGGGCGTCGACAAACTGAAGGGCTGCTCTCTGGGCCGCTTCCAGCCGGTTGGGCGTCATATCGGTCGAGCACATCGAGCCCGACTCATCGACGGCGAGCATGATCACGGTGGTCCCGACCGGGACGGCCGAGGTGACCTCCGGCCTGGCGAACGCAACGGCGAGGAAGCCGAGGCTCAGGAGCAGCAGCGCTACGGGCAGGTGACGGTACCAGCGGGTGGTACGAGGAATCACTCTGCGCAATAGGGCAAGGCTCGAGTACGTCACCGCCTGACGGCGGCGGCGACGCATCGCCAGGAGGTAGGCGCCGAGCACGACCGGCACGACGAGTCCGAAGAGCAGGGCAGCCGGCCACTCGAAGCCCATCTCAGACCACCCGCCCCAACCAAGCCAAGGAGAGCAGTGCTCCGGCGACGAGCATGATGGCGGCGGCAACCGCGAAGACGGCGGTGATCTCCGTGTAGGCCTTCGCCACGGCGAAATGCAGGTTGATCGACCTCGAGATGGCTTGCAAGCCCGTGGCGTCGCCGGCCTGGTGGTACGAGCCGTTGGTGACGTTGGCCATCGACTGGAGCGTCTGGCTGTTCAGCGCGGTGGCGATGCTGAACCCGTCGACATTCACCGTCGTACCGGCCCGGGTACCGACCCCGATCGTCTGGATCCGGACCCCGGCCACCGAAGCCAGGCGTGCCATCGGCAGGGGACCTTGCTGGGTCTTGTCCTCCCCATCGGAGAGCAGAACGATGGTGGAGCCGCCGTAGTACCCGATGTGGACCTGGCCATTTTCCGTGCCAAGAGCGCTCTCGTTGATCCGCAACGTCTTGCCGGCGATGACGTTCAGCGCGGTGAGGACGCCCTGACCGATCGCGGTGCCGCCCCCGAGCGTGAGGCGGCTGATGGCCTGCAATGCCGCCACATGGTTCGAAGTCAGTCGTTGCACGGCCACTGAGCTCGTGCCGAACGCGACCACCCCGACACGTACCCCCGAGGGCTGCTGGCGGACGAACGCGTCACCCACGGTCTTCGCGGCGGCGAGCCGCGACGGTTTGACGTCGGCGGCGCCCATGCTGTTTGACACGTCGAACGCGAGCACGACGGTGGCGGTGCGTCGTACGGTGTCTATGGCCGCCGACGGCCGGGCAAAGGCGACGACGAGCAGCGTTAGCGCGGCCGTGAACAGCACGAAGGGCAGGTGCAGACGAGCACCCCGACGCGTTCCGGCCGTGGTCGTGACCAGGCCCTGCGCGGCGAGCCCGGCCGCTCTGCGAGCGCGCCTTCGCTGCGAGGACGCATAGCCGACCACCACCAAAGGGACCAGGACGAGCAGCGCGAGCATCGCCGGCCACTGGAAGGTCATCGACGGTTCCCCCGACCATTCCGGGCCATGCGTACGAAGGCGCTCACGAGATCGTCCTCGGTCGAGACCACGTGGAGGGGAACCCGGGCACGCGTCACGGCTCGACGAATCGCCTCGTCCTGCTCGCGGGCCGCAGCGAGCAGGCGGCGGCGGAGGTTCGGGTTGCTCGAGTCGACGAGCAGTTGTTCACCGGACTCGGCGTCCTGCACGAACACCAGTCCGACGTCAGGAAGCTCGTACTCACGGGCATCCACCAGCCGGACGGCGACGACCTCGTGCCGCTCGGTGAGGCGCAGCAGCGGGCCCTCCCACCCGGGCTCGCTGATGAAGTCCGAGATCAACAAAAGGAGCGATCGGCGGCGAGTGACCCGCGCTGCGGCCTCGAGCAGCTGGCTCAGGTCGGTCAGAAAGCCGCCACGCACGGGGCGGAGGAGCTCCCGGAGCAATGCGAGCACCTGGTTCCGGCCCTGCCGAGGCGGCAACGCCCACCACTCGGCGCCGTCGTACACGATGGCGCCCACGCGGTTGCTGCCCCGCACCAGCAGCCGCCCGAACGTGGCGGCGAGCTCGTACAGCACCCGCTCCTTCGTCCGTTCACCTGCGCCGAAGCTCATCGACTGGGAGCGGTCGAGCAGCAACCACGCGGTGAGCTCACGGTCCTCCATGAACTCGCGGACGAACACCTTGTCCATCCGTGCGGTGACGTTCCAGTCGATGTGCCTGACGTCGTCGCCCCACTCGTACTCGCGCAGTCCCCGAAAGTCGAGGCCTTGACCCCGTAACAAGGTGTGGTAGTCGCCTTGAAGGCGACCCTCGAGCCGTCGGATGACCTGCCACTCGAGACGGTAAAGCACCCGTTCCGGCGTGAGCTGTGGGAGGGTGTCCACCACGACCAGCTGCTGACTCAGTTCCGCACGTCTCGGAGCACGACGTCGGGGACGGGAACTCGCTCCAGGATGGCGTCGACGACCTGATCGGCGCTGACGTCATCCCCGAGAGCCTGGTAGGAGAGAACGACCCTATGCCGGAGCACGTCCGGCGCGAGCGCGCGCACGTCCTCGGGCAGCACGTAGTGGCGGCCCCGCACGAGCGCCAGAGCCCGGGCGGCGAGGATGGCATAGATCGAGGCACGAGGGCTGGCGCCATAGGTGACGTACCGGCCGATCTCGGGCAGCCCGACCGACGTCGGATCCCTGGTAGCCGTCGAGACGCGGACCGCGTAGTCGATGAGAGCCGGGTCCACGTACACCGTTCGGACCGCACTCTGGACGGCCTTGAGCTGCTCGGCGTCGACCACCTGGTTCAGCGTCTCGAGTCCGGCGACCATCCGCTCGACGACGACAAACTCCTCGGTTGGACTCGGGTAGTCAACGATGACCTTCAGCATGA
This sequence comes from Acidimicrobiales bacterium, assembly GCA_040414865.1. Taxonomy (GTDB): domain Bacteria; phylum Actinomycetota; class Acidimicrobiia; order Acidimicrobiales; family RAAP-2; genus Palsa-461. Next base: position 20,601 of record JBEDUR010000068.1, on the reverse strand, counting down.
ACCGGTCGACCTGAGCCTCCGGAAGCGGGTAGGTACCCTCGGACTCGATCGGGTTTTGGGTTGCCATGACGAGGAAGGGATCGGGCAGGCGGTGGGTATCGCGCCCGATGGTGACCTGGCGCTCCTGCATCCCCTCGAGCAGAGCGCTCTGCACCTTGGCCGGTGCCCGGTTGATCTCGTCGGCGAGGATGAGGTTGGCGAAGATCGGCCCGAGCGAAACCTCGAACTCGCCGAGCTTCTGGTTGTAGATCCTGGTGCCGACGATGTCGGCAGGCACGAGGTCTGGCGTGAACTGGATGCGCCGGAAGTCGACGCCGACGACGTCCGCGAAGCATCTCACCGCAAGGGTCTTCGCCAGCCCCGGCACGCCCTCGACGAGCAGATGGCCTCCGGCCACGAGCGCGACGACCATTCGCTCGAGCAACGCATCCTGGCCCACGATGACCCGCTTGACGTGGTACAGGACTTCTTCGAGGGAGGCGGCCGACCCGTCGGACCCGGCGCGCTCGCGGACACTCACGTCTGGGGGAGGCCGGCCGCGCCACCGGCGGTGCTGATGGGTACGGCGAAGCCGATTCCCGCGAATGCGTCGGTACCAGCAGCATTGGCGAGACCCGTGACGATGCCAATCACCTGACCGTGGGCATTGAGCAGTGGACCGCCAGAGCTTCCCGGATTCACCGCGGCGTCGATCTGAATCAACCCGGTCAGCGTGCCACCGTTCGACAACGTGAACGAGCGATCAAGGCCAGAGATGACCCCTGCGGACAGCGAGGACTCGAGGCCGAGCGGATTCCCAACCACGAAAGCCTCATTGCCAACTTGCGCGCTCCCGCCCAGCACCGCCGGCACGATCTCGTGGGGCAGCGGGTTCGGGGTCAGCACGGCGATGTCATTGGTGGGATCGGAGGAGGTGACGGTCGCGCTCGATGTAGCCCCATCGGCGAAGGTGACCCTGATGGCTGACCCGCCCTGCACGACGTGGAGAGCCGTGAGGATCTCGCCCTTGGCGTCGATGACCACCCCGGAGCCGAGGTCATCAGGACTCGTCCCGCCGTTGCCCAGCGCCTCGACGACCACCAGGCCGTCACGGACGGCCTTGTACACCGTCGTAGCAGTTGGCGGTTGTGATTGCAGCTGCGAGATTCCTCCCGTTACGTCGTGGTTGGCGATGCTGTTGACCTCGCTCGAAGTAGGCCGACCAACAAGCGTCGCGTCGATCGCGAAGAGGGTCGCAAGGGCGGCAACGAGGATCACGGTCAGCCCGGCTATCAGGAACCGTGCCCGCCGCCGCCCAGGTCGGTGCGCCGGGAGCGGACCCGGCGGCGCCTGGTCGTCGGATGGTTTCCCAACCGAGCGCCGGTCGGAAGGTTCAGTCGCCATCCTCACCCCGTTCGCCGTATCCGCCAGCGCCCGCCGACGGGGGAGCTCGCTTCGGCAGTCTCGATGCGAGTTTCGGGGCGCTGCTCGTGGTCGTGCCGGCGAGAGTCGACCACGGATGGAGCCGGTGTGCCCGGGTGTGGGCCGGATGAGAGACCCTTCACCAGGGTTCTCTCGGGAGCGCCGATGTCCAACGCCGACATGGATGTCCTTTCCCAGGCGCCCACAGGACCCGGCGGAGCTCCCAGAGCACCTGGCCGGCGCTGCGCAGATCGCCCCGGACCAGCGGTTCCAACGCCTCGGTTAGTTCTATCCCCACGAACTCGTGGCTTCCAGTGTCGGTGTTGGTCCGCTCAAGGAGCGCATCGCCGTGCCCGCGCCACCGCACTGGTTGATCGTTGGCCGCCACCTGAGAGTTCCCGGAACCACCCACCGATTCTCCGGCTTGATTGCACCGATCGGGCGGGGTGTTGCTGTTTGCCGCCGAATCCCCAACACCAGGCGCACGAAACGTCACATCGAGCCCCGGGGATCTCAAACATGGAGGCTGACCAGGTATCACGGCACCGGCTGTCATCAGGCGTCCTGGCCCCTGTACAACGTGGGTCATGACCGACACCCCGACCAGAAGCCGATTCGTCAACCGTGAGATCCAGGAGTACGCCTCGGCGCACTCAACGGGAGCAGACGAGCTCCAGTCCGGACTGCAGGCCGAGACCAGGGAGCGAACCGGCCGGGCAGCCGGCATGCAGATCGGCACGGACCAGGCGGTGCTCATGGAGATGATCGTCCGGGCCATGGGGGCCAGGCGTGCCGTCGAGATCGGAACCTTCACCGGGTTTTCCGCACTGGCGGTGGCCCGCGGCCTCGGGCCCGAAGGGACCCTGCTGTGTTGCGACGTCAGCGACGAATGGACCTCGATCGCCCGCCGGGCCTGGGAGGAAGCTGGGGTGGCCGACCGGATCGAACTTCGCCTCGGACCGGCAACAGAGACCCTCCGGAACCTCGAAGAGGTCGAACAGTTCGACTTCGCGTTCATCGACGCCGACAAGGAGAATTACCCGAGCTACTACGAGGAGATCCTTCCCCGGCTGCGCCGCGGCGGGCTCATCCTCCTGGACAACATGCTCCAGGGAGGGAGGGTGATCGATACATCAGCGAACGACCCAAGCGTCGCTGCGATCCGGGCCGTGAACGACCGCATCGCCCGTGACCCACGGGTGCGGGTCGTCCTCCTGCCGTTAGGCGATGGCGTCAGCTTCGTGCAAAAGATCGGTCAGCCGGGCTAGAGCGGCGCTCAGCCCCGGTCGCACCATTGGGCGGCTCACGCCGAAGCACCACCTGCTGCCAGTCGAGCCTCTGCGATACGCACACCGCTCAGGTAGAAGCCCTTCTGGTTCAGGCTGGTCGATTCCTCGATCATCGTGCGGCATACGGCTGCCTGCAGCCTGTTGGCGGCTTCATCGAGGGGGTCGGCGCCGAGCACCACCGACAGAAGCTCGAGGGCCAGTTGATGTTGGCCCTCCTCGTGCAGCTCGGTCGCCCGGGCAACGACAGGCCCGGACCCGGCCAGCGCGACGAGCTCTCGGTCGCGCTCTTCTCCAGGCAGCGGGTCGAGACTGGCCGGGTCCCCGTCGTACCAACCCGTCAGCCGGTCGTAGACGGCTCGCACCCCCCACGACACCGTGCCGTAGGTTTCAGCGAGGTAGGGCAGCCCGGCTAGCTGCGGTGGCAGCGTGATTCGGCGGGCCGCCTCGTGCACCGACAACCCGTCGTTCATCGCCTTCATGCTCTCGTCCCACACATGGGCGATGGCGGCGCGGTAGTTGGTCAGCACTTCGCGCACGCGCTCCCTGCCCGAAATGGCCCTCGTGTGGCTCGGGACCAAGTGCTCGGCACCGAGCTCGACGAACCTTTCGAGGGAGTCCATCCAGCCCTGGATCGGCCGGGGTCCGATGGCCGGGGTCGAGAGGTTAGGGAACGAGGCGTAGTAGAGGTCTCCAGGACACAGTACGCTCAGCTCCGGGATCCACACGAGCAAGTGGTCGCGTGTTTCGCCCTCGGTGTGCTCGAGGTGGAAGGTGAGTCCACCGACCTCGAGATCGAGCTCGGTGTCGAAGGTGATCGTTGGGTCGATGTAGGAGCGAGGGCCCTCGCCGAAGGAGAGGGGCGAAGCGCCCGCCTCGGTCTCGGCCTCACGGGGCAGGCCCCGTTGCCAGGAGCGCACTCGGTCGTGCCAGGTCGCCAGGCACCCCATGTCGCGATCCCAGAGGCCGGGGAGCAGGGCTTGAGAAATGACCGCCTCGGTCCGCTGCGAAGCGAAGGCACCAGCCCCGCCGCAGTGGTCCGGGTGGCAATGGGTGTACACAAGGTACCGGGTCTCGGCTGGGCCCACTTGATCGAGGTCATGGTGTGCCGCCTCAGCGTTCGCCGTGGCGCCGGTGGTGTCGATCACCACCGCGCCCTCTGGTGTGACCACTTGGATCACGCTTCCGAGGTGGTAGCCAATAGCCAAGCGCACCTGATCGGTCACCTGGTCGACTCGTCCCCGTCGCGTGGGAGGCATGTGCGGGCTCCTTTCCGAGTCGCGTCTCTAGCTTCTGCTTTCGGACTGGCTGACCAAACCCCGCAACATGTGATCGGCCCTCGCCTCCGCAGTCGCGCTCGTCGGCGCTGGTGTCGGCCTCAACCAACCCCAGGAAACCGCGGAGCTGCTCATCTGGGGGAACGACGTCATCGCCTGCATCGGTTGTCCGGCTCCGCATCGTACGCCCGAGTTGGCCAATGGAACGACTCGTCTCGATGCGCTCGTTGGGTGAAAAGAGCGTGCAAGTGTCAGCGTCTTAGGCAGACGAACGAGAGACGACCAAGGTCTCGATGAGGCTCTCCAGTACCGTGACTGGGGATCACGCTCGTGGACTACGTTGCTGCCGCTCACGAGGTCGGCATTCCAATGCTCAAGCCGCCCGAGCCTGGCCCGGCGTCGCCGCGCATCGAGCGCGTCGAGGAGGATCGTCATACGGTAGGGCACTTCGCGAAAACCAGTGCGATGTTTCCGCCAACGTGGGTGGCGGCGCTCCGAGGTGCCCGTGACCTAGCTGCACGGCCACGCACCATGGTCCGGTCGGCTGGCGGCAGCCGGCGGAATCATTTTGACGTCATGGCGGGGCGCACCCACCCAGCCCGTACCGCGATTGGCCACCACTCGGTTATAGATTCGGCCACCACCAGCCGCTCAAGAAAGGTGCTCACCGGTCCGTGGAGAACAGGGTGACGGATCGCTCCGTACCTGCACGCCCGAACAGTCCAGGCGCGCCGCGGGGCGCCGTCACGGTCGCGTTGGCGATGACCGGGCTGGCCGTCGTCTTGATTCTGGCCGCATGCTCCTCTCCGCTGGTCGGCCAGGCGGCTAAGGCAGACCGGCCGGATCCGACGAGCGCGCCTCACCGACCTGTACCGGCTCGGACCTTTGCCGGATCTGACGGGGTCGAGTCGAGCGCGATCATCGCCGAGAACAAGAAGCCGGGCACCTCCTCGTGGCGGATTGGTCAGGAGGGACCCGGATTCGTCGAGGGCTTCGCCGCCGAGACTTATGCAGCGCCGGGCGAGATGGTCGGCCTCTATGTATCCACGAGTTACCCGAGCTTTCAGGTGGTCGCGTACCGAATGGGTTGGTATGGGGGCCTGGGTGCTCGCGAGGTGTGGACGTCCGCTCCGGTTCCTGGCGTCTACCAGCAGCCGTGCCCGGTGAGCCCGAGCACGAACATGGTGAGCTGCGACAACTGGTCGCTGTCGTTGACCGTGCCGATCACCAAGGTGTTCGTCCCGGGCGACTACCTGTTCAAGCTCGAAGCGGGGGACAACGGGGCCTACATCCCGCTCACGGTCTGGGACCCAACCTCTCGGGCGACGTACCTGGTCATGAACCGATCGCTGGTCGAGCAGGGGTGGAACAGTTTCGGTGGGTACGACTTCTACCAGGGCACCGGACCGTGCATCCTGGACGCTGATTCCTACCCGCCGTGCGACCGTGCCCGGGCGGTCTCCTTCGACCGTCCCTACTCGGGCGACGGCTCCTCGGACTTCCTGACCAATGAGTACCCGATGGTGTCGTTCATGGAGAAGGAGGGACTCGACGTCACCTACTGCACTGACATCTGTGTCTCCGAGCACCCCAACCTCCTCGAGCAGCACAAAGCGCTCATCGCTCTGGACCACGACGAGACCTGGACGAACTCCGAGCGCGAGGCGGTGCTCGACGCAACAGCGGCCGGCGTCAACGTCGCATTCTTCGGGGCCGCGACTTTCGTGCGGCACGCCCGGCTGGAGTCCTCGCCCCTCGGTGCCGACCGCGTTGAGGTCGACTACCGCAACAGCACCGAGGACCCGCTGATCAACGAGGGGAACCCTTTGGAGGTGACCGGGAACACCTGGTTGTCGCCGCCGAGCAACTGGGACTCCGAGTCGTTCCTCGGCCAGATTTACAGCGGGTACCTGGAGCCGGGAGAACCCAACGCGCCGATGCTCGTGTTCGACTCGAACTCATGGTTCTTCGCCGGTACGCGCCTGTCCAACGGCAGCGCCATCCCCTCGGTGATCAACTCCGACATCGACCACATAGACCCCAACGGGCCGTTCCCGCAGGATCTCCAGGTGCTCGCCCACTCGCCCGTCCCGCTGTCCGAGAGCTACACCAATCAGGGCGAGTGGGGCGGCTACACCTACTCGGACGTGACTTACTACACGGTGCCCGGCAGCCAGGCCGGCGTCTTCGACAGCGGCAACAACGTCTGGGTCGCCACCCTCCAACCATGCCCGGCGTCAGCGCGTGGTTGCCCGGCTCCGGTGATGCAACGCCTGACCGGGAACGTCCTGCGGCTCTTCGGTCAGGGACCGGCGGGCCGGTTCGAACCGTCCCAGGCCAATTGGAGCACGGTGACGCCACCCGGATCCTGAGCCAAGGTTCGGCCGAGTCCCTCAGCCGAGCAGGCGCGAGGTCCCAGACCGCTTGTCGAAGATGACCGAGTCGAGATTGGAGCCGAGATCAGCTTGATACGGCCGAAGGGACTCGCAGATGCCTCCGCCCTCGACGCGCGACGAGCCGGGCCGTCCAGGACTACGAGGCGTTCGGGTGACGGCCTGAGAGGACTTCGGCCCGCGAATTCCATGCGTTGTCGAGCAGGGCGAGGCGCAGGTCGTCGCCACCGCCGGTGTGTCGGCAGACCCAAGCCAGCTCTTCCCCCAACGTGGTAACGAAGGTTCCTGGATTGTCGGTCGAGATCACGACCCTGAGGCCGGCCTCGATGAATCGGTGAACCGGGTGGAACGAGGGATCCGAGATCCCACCGATGATCCCATTGGAAGTCGGGCACACCTCGATCACCGCTCCGGCCTTCCGGACCTGCTCCATGGCGTAGTTCTGCCGGCGCCTGATCTCTTGCAGCCGCTTCTGGTCGTAGGCGATGGGCAGCAGCGCCTCAGCTGGGGCCGAGGCGAGGTGGTCCAGCTCGGTCAGGAGCTCGCGGCGCTCGACCCGCACCCCGGCCGAGCGGAGCCCTTGGGCGTGGGCCAGGTCGTAGGCGATCTGGTCCTTGCGCTCGGCGACTGACTCTGTCCGAGCGTGGGGCCCGTAGAGCGCCGGGTCCACGCCCAGAGCTATGGCATGGCCCAACCGGTGCGCTCCGAGGGCGGCGACTTCGTGGACCCAGCGAATCGCACTCTCGAGGCTTTTGTCGGCGAACGACTCGCCTACGTGGGCCAAGATGGCGAGGGCCCGGTCTGGGTGGGCGACGTTAAAGCCGCGTACCTCGGCGAAGACTTCGGCCAGCTCCCGAGGCGGGTGGCCCTCTTCGACCCCGCTCCAATCCACCGCGACGAGCGCTTCGCCAAAAGGCCCGGCGGCCTCACGCTTGACCTGCTCCCAGGCTGCCCACGGGTCGCCTCGGGGGAGGGTCGCCACCACGCGCTGGACTGGTGGGCCCGACTCATGCAGGAACGCTTCCAGCACTTCTGGAAGGCAGAAAGTGCGGAGCTCGACATGGTCCACGCCTTGGTGTCGAAAATCGGCCCGAACCGTCGTTGCGAACCCCAAGACCTGTGCCGCGAGGCGCTCAGGGGAGTCGTTGACGGCCGACCACTTGAGGTTGGCCTTCGCTGCGAACCGGGCGAAGCTCCCGGCGTCGGCCTCGCCGACGACGAACAGCTCGCTGAACGCGTCGACCACGCTCCCGTCTCCGGCGCGGTACCGCTCGACCAGCTCCCTTGTGGGCGGCACGAACCCAAAGGCCGCCTCGAACTCCGTCTCGTACCAATCCCAGTCGACCTTGTCAGTCGCGGCCAGGAACCCGAGCATTTCGATCGCCCGGATGCATCCGTACAGATGGACGTGGAGGTCGGCGAGGTGCTTGCGGCGAAGGACTGGACACACGGGTGGAATTGTGGCCCGTCTTTCGAGAGGAACCATCGGAATTCTCCAACACGGGCGAACTGCCGAAGCCGTCGTAAGGTCCGAGTCCGCCGCTCCAGCTCACCTGGAGGGAGTCGCTCCACAGGCCGAGAAGGTCGCGGTCGCCGTCCACCTCGGCACCCGGATATCCGGGCCGGCCTGCTGGATGACCCGGTCATTCACGGGCCCTCCCGGCCCAGGGCGTCGACATCCTCGGCACTCCGGCCGGCCGGCGGTCACCGCCGAGATGATCGGGAAGAGCCAGCGGAGGTTTCGACCATGTCCACTGGTCCTCTCGCACCCGCGGGTGGTTCTGGCGGTCGGTCACTGAAGGGTCGAGTCACGCTTCAGGTCTTCCCGGACGAGGCGCCAGAGCATCTGTTGACCGGACTCGGCTGGGGTGCGGGGGTCGCGACGTCGGCTGGTGACATACGTGAACCCGGCGCTCCGAGCGACTGCGGCGCTCGCCGTGTTGGCCTCGTCGCAGGTCAATTCCAAGGCCGTGAGATCGGTCCGCTCATCAAAGGCAGCGTCCGCCAGCGCTCTCACCGCTCGGGTTGCGATGCTGCGACGAAGACGCTCGATCCGTACCCAGTAGCCCACGCCGGCAATGGGCGGCTCAGGCGTCAGTGTGATGTGACCGGACACCATTCCGCCGCGTTCAACGATCCCATACGCGTAGACGGTTCCCGAACGCCAGGCCCGCTCGGTCCCTTGCACGAAGGCCTCGGGATCGGCGACTTCCGCAGCGGCACTAGGCATCCAAGCACCGATGTGCTCGAGTGATGTCGCGACGATCTTGGAAAGCTCCGTGATGTGCGAGGATCGCCACTTCTCGAGTCGCAGGCCGTCGCCGATGATGACCGTCTTCACCGTAGATCTCTTGAGCACGAGAACGCGGTCGGTGATGTGCTCTGGACGGCAACGCTAGCTCTCGAACGCGATCTCGATCGTGAGCCAGGTCGGTCTGGGAGGCTCGACGACGTCCTCGCCATCTAGCAGTCGCAACCGTTCAAGCGACCTTGGCGCGCAGCGGAGAGCAGTTCGTGGGCGGTTGAGCCTTACATCGCTGCTCGCTACCAAGGCGAGTGGGGCGCCGCACGGATGGCCCTCGCCGGCCTGTGCCGTCAGAAGGGCAGGCGGCGCCAGATGACCTCGGGCAGCAGCCGGAGGATCGTAAAGATCCCCTGCAAGGAGGTTGGGGACCACACCACCGCGGCTCCGCGCTCCAGCCCGCGCACGGTGTCCTTTGCCACCGACTCGGTCGTGGAGGCGATGGGTGGTGCTTTGCGGCCCTCGGTCATCCGGGACACCACGAACCCGGGCCGGACAACCATCACTGATCCGCCGCTGCCGACCAAGCTCTGGTTGAGGGTCCGGGCGTAAGCATCGAGGCCCGCCTTGGCCGAGCCGTAGATGTAGTTGGACCGGCGGACCCGGACTCCGGCCACGCTCGAGAGCACGACTGCTCGGCCGGCACCCTGTTCTCGGAGGTGATGGGCGACCCGGGCGAGCGCGGCTGCTGGCCAGGTGAAGTTGACCGAGATGCAGCGGGCCACTCGCACTGGGTCGCGCTCGTCTTCGGGTTGGTCGGAGAGGAGCCCGACTGCCACTACCACCAGGTCGATCCGCCCACCGGCCGAGAATCCCCAGTCCACCACCGCCGCGGCTTCGTTGATCTGAGTGGCGTCGAAGGTCGTCGTGGTCACCAAGCGTGCCCCGGCATCCTTGGCCTCGGTCGCGGCGTCGGACAAACGATCTGGGTCCCGGCCGGCCAGCACGACCCGCTCGCAGCCGTCAGCCACCAGCTGGCCCACGAGGGCGCGGGCGATGTCCGAGGTGGCTCCGAGGACGAGGATTGAATCCGGCCTGGAGAACGCGTCGGTCATTCCACCGGACCGATTCGCAACCGTCGCGACAGGTCGGACTGGAGCAGGCCGTCGGGGTCGACCCGCCGCCGGACGGCTTCGAACTCACCGAGACGCGGGTACATGGCCGCAAAGGTCGCCGCGTCGAGCCGGGAGTCCTTGGCGAGGTAGACCCGGCCACCGGCGGCCAGAACGAGTTCGTCGATCTCGCGCAACGCCCGGCGCAGGTCGGGCGGCCCGACCGGTAGGTCGAGGGCGAGGGTCCAACCGGCCTCGGGGAAGCTGAGCGGCCCCGGGTCACCCGGGCCGAAGCGCTTGAGCACGGCCATGGAGCAGGGTGCCGAGGCCTGCTGGAGCCGCTCGATGGCCCGGCCGACCACCTCGGCCAGCTCAAAGGGCACCACGAACTGGTATTGCACGAAACCCCGGGGCCCGAAGAGCCGGGGCCAGTCGGCAACTGCGTCGAGGGGGTGGAAGAACCCGCCCAGATGACGGATCCGGCCCGAGGCCGACCGGCTTTTCGCGTACCAAGCTCGGTTGAAGGCGGCGACGCTCGCCCCGTTTACCAGAGAGGTCGGGAGCACGAAGGGGAGCCGGAGCCGGGCGTCCCCGGGCGGCGCCAGCGGGTCTCTTCGGTGGGCCGCGGCGAGCTCGGAGCGGTCGGCGTGGTCGCCCGCATCGACCACGCCCCGGCCGAAGTGCCGGTCTCGCGCCGAGCAGTCGAGCCAGGCGACCGAGTAGCGGTGCGTGGCGTCGACTCGCTCGAGCGCGTCCATTACCGCGTCAAGGTCGCCGTGGCACTCGCTGTCCACCCGCATCCAAGCCGTCTCCACTGGACGCATCCGGATGCAGGCCGCAAGCATCACGCCGGTCAGGCCCATGCCGCCGGCGCTGGCCCAGAACAGCTCCGGGTCGGCGGACTCGGAGATCTCGTGCACGCCGGTGGGCGTGGCCAGGGTGAGCGAGATGACATGGCGGCAGAAACTCCCGTCGCGGTGGTGGTTCTTGCCGTGGATGTCCGCGGCGACCGCCCCGCCGATCGTGACCTGGCGTGTGCCCGGGGTGACCGGGACGAACCAACCTTCCCGGAGGCCGGCTCGCATGAGCGCGGACAAGCTGACGCCGGCTCCGACCTCGACAACTCCGTCTTCGCCGATGGGGCCGATCCCGGCCAAACCGGTGGTGTCGATGACCAGACCGCCGGCGCACTGGGCGGCGTCCCCGTAGCTGCGCCCCAGTCCTCGGGCGATCACAGCCGGTCTCTTCGCGCCGTTGGCTGTCCGCAGCGCGTCGCCGATCTCGGCCCGGTCGCCAGCTGCGAGCACCCGGGCTGCGCTGGGAGAGGTCCGCCCCCAGCCAGTGAGCACGCGCACCGCCCCGGGGGCCGGCCGGTCCCCGGTTGCTGCCGGGGCGTCAGCCTCGGCAGCCGAGGGCTCAGGCATAGATGCCCACGAGGAAGAACAGCAGCCAGACGGCTCCGTACAGGTGGAGCCAGTGGTCCTTGATGGCCAGTTCCTCGGGGGCTGACCCTCGGCCGGCGTCAAGGACGCGCAGCACGTGGAGGATGGCAAGGGCGAAGGGGACCACGGTGAGCTGGGTCCAGATGACGTCGTGGCCGGGGTGGGAGCCCAGGCCCGACCCGGAGCGATCGAACGCCCAGAGGCAGTAGGTCGTGACCGCGCCGGTGGCCGTGAGGGTCAGGGTCGACTGCAGGAAGCTCGGCGTGTAGTCGGCGAGCACGGCGCGGTGGGCGTCCCGACCCTCGCCCAGGGCCCGGTGTTCGGCGAAGCGCTTGCCGGTGACGATGAACAGGGCCCCGAACGAGGTGACGGCGAGGAACCAATCTGAGAGCGGGACGTGGGTGGCGACGCCACCGGCGATCGCCCGGAGCACGAACCCTGAGGCCACCGAGGCCAGTTCGACCACGGCGATGTACTTGATCCAGATGCTGTAGGCGGCGCTTACCGCCAGATAGAGCGCCATCACCACGGTGAGGTGCCAGCCGGCCAGGAACCACGAGGAGATGAGGCCGGCGCAGAGCAGCACGGAGCCCATCGCCAGCGCGTGGGCGAAGTCGAGTTGCCCGGCGGCAACCGGCCGGTGACGTTTGTCGGGGTGGAGTCGGTCTGCCTCGGCGTCGAGCACGTCGTTGACGATGTACATCCCCGAAGCCACCACCGAGAAGATGGCGAACGCGGCGATCGACCGACCGACGATGGCGGCGTGGCCGAGCATTCCGGCGGCCGCCGGAGCCACGAACACGAGCAGGTTCTTGACCCACTGGCGGGGGCGCAGAGATTGCAGGGCGGCTGACCACGACCAGCTCGTCCACGACCAATTCGTGGTCGAAGGTGGCCAGACTCGCCCTTGATTGGCTTCCCCAGAGGGCTCTTCAGAGGTCACTGTTCGCCGGGACACGACTCCACAGATTAGACACGGCCCCAGGTACTCGGCCGGACCCCTGAGCCCGAGAGCCCGTGGGGCGACAAAACCACCGCCGACGGGGCCCTCGTGTTTGCGGGCGGCCCTTCCCTCAACATCACCAGCCTGGCAACGTGCTGGCGGCGGCAGGCTGTGTGCGGGCCATGGAGCTTGACATCAACACCGATTGGGTCAACCTGGCCACCTACGACCCGACGCCCAACCAGCCAGCCGGCCCGGGCAACGGGGCGAACCTGCTACCCGCGATGACCGGCGGGGCGAGCCGCTACTTCGAGACCTGGTGGGGAAGGGACTTCGTGACCATGAACTCGGCCTCCGGACCGGACCAGGCTCTCCCGCTGCCGACCGCCTCCACGACGAGCGGGCCCAGCCACAGCTTGGCCACGAAGGCCAACACCCGCAGCTGATCCCGCGGCCCGGCCGCGCACGGGCGAAGGTCCCGCTCCGGGCGTCCCCCCTGGTGGTGGGAGTGCCCAGAGCGGGCGCCCGGTCAGCTTCCGGCCGGCTTGGGCCCGGTGACGACGGCAACGTTGCCGCCGCGGACGCCGATCGCGACCTTGTCACCCGTGGCGAGAGTCTGGGCGGTCGTGTTGTGGAACTTCGTGTTCGAGGTGATGGTCCCCTGCACCGGCGGGCCAGAGGGCGGGGTAACCGTGATCTGGCCGTTGGCGTAGGAGGTGACGGTGCCCCGGGCGAACGACAGCGTCTCGAATCCGCTCTTGGTCTTGATGATCACCGTGGCGTCGACCGCGTGGGTGCGGAGCAACCGCACGAACGGGTTGTGGGTCCGGCTCTGAGTGGTCGACGTTGAGGGGGTGGAGCTCGCTGCCGCGCTTCCGCCGCTTGACAGGGCGAAGCCCGCGGCGCCGATCCCCATCGAGGAGAGGACCACGCCCGCTCCAACCAGCGCCTTCTTTGTCCTGTTCAGTTTGGTCTGCACTCCATCGCTCCTGTTCTCGGCCGAGCGCCGACCCGAGGTCGCCTGGAAGATACTCGGCCTGCCGGTCTGACCGGCTCCCGTTCCAGTAAGCCAGGGCCTGATCAGGAGTCCGTGTCGGAGATGTGAGGATTCGGTGAGGGCCCTGGCGACCAGGCCCGGGGTTCGATCGGTTCGGGCCCGACCAACGGGACTCGGACGACCATCCGGGTCCCGCCCCCCGGGCCTGCTGGCGACTCGGCCGACACCGTCGCGCCCATGGCAGCCGAGAGCTCCGAGGCGATGGCTAAGCCCAGCCCTGAGCCGCGAGGCCGGCCCGGCCGGGCCTGGCGATCGCCGCTGTAGTGGCGTTCGAAGATGCGACCGATCTCCTCCGAGCCGATGCCCGGGCCGTCGTCCTCGACAAGGAGCTGGGCCTCCGACCCGTTGGCCACCGTCGTGAGCCAGACGGAGCTCCGGGCGTACTTGGCTGCGTTCTCCACCAGGTTGGCCAGCACCTGGTCGAGGCGGTCGGGGTCGACCCGGGCCAGCACCGATTGCGGGGCGGGGCGGATGCGCAGGGTCAGACCAGCTGAGTCCACTACTGGCCGAAGCTCCTCGGCCACCTCGTCGAGCACTTCGCCGACGTCCACGGTCCGGAAGTTGAACGTAAAGGTCCGGGTGTCCAGCTTGGCCAGGTCAAGAAGGTCGCCGACCAGTCGTTCCAGGCGGCGCGACTCGTTGCCGATCACCCCCGCCGCTTGGTCTGGGTCGGTGGCGGTGCCGTCCAAGATCGCCTCGGCGTACCCGCGGATAGAGGTGAGCGGGGTCCTCAGCTCGTGGGAAACCGACAGGAGGAATTGGCGCTCGGCGTTGCGCAGCCGTCCGAGGCTCTCGGCCATGGAGTCGATGGCGTCGGCCAGCGCGCTCAGTTCCGGGAAATCATGCGGGTGGGTGAGGACGCGGGCGTCGAGATCCCCCGCGGCTATCTGCTCGGTGGTGGCCACCGCCCGACGCAGTGGTCGAGTGAACCGGCGGGTCAGGGCCAGGCTGACCACCACCGCGAAGAGGATCATGGCGCCAGCCAGGATGAGGGTCCCCCAGATCGACGGGCTCCCGATGTTGCGGGTGAGCTCGAGTACGTACCGGCGGTGGGTGTCGATCGGATGTCCGTTCAGAGAGGTCCCCTGCAGGTGGAAGGCAATTGCCTCGACTGCCCAGGCCACCGAGCCGGTCGATCCGGCCTGGGCCGAGGAGGGTCCGAGGGCAGACGAACTCGCTACGGCGCGGAGCACCGAGTCGGGCACCACCGGGCTGGTCAGCGTGGCCGGGTGGTCGGCGGAGAGGAACCGGGTGCCGGTGACCTTTCCGCTCAGCGCGATCACTCGTTGGACCAGGCGCAGCTCTTCCCCCAGTGCGCCGGGCCTGGAGCCAGGTCGACCGACGGTGATCTCGCCCGAGGAGACCGGCCCGAATGACCGGGCGCTCTCGAGCACCTCGTTGATCGCGCTGGTCCGGCTCGACTGGGCGGCAAGCAGCCACGTCCCGGCGCCGGCCGCAACCGTGATGATGACCACCGTGCCGACCAGCACGAGGAGGACGCGACTTCTCATCGCCTGCCCGTCGGCCTAGCCCAACCGGTAGCCAACGCCCCACACCGTCGACAGCGCCAGCGAGCCGTCCAGCTTCTTGCGGAGTTGGCGGACGTGCACGTCAACCGTCCGGTCGTCGCCGACCCAGTCGGACCCCCAAACCCCGTCGAGCAGCTGGCGCCGGCTGAGCACCAGACCCTCGTGCTCGGCCAGGTAGGCGAGGAGGTCGAACTCGCGGGCGGTGAGAGCGACCGGGGTGCCGGCGACCCGCACCTCGTGGCGATCGATGTCGATCTCGATATCGCCGACCTTCAAGACTGTGCCCGGGCTCCTGGGGGAGGGTTCGGCCCGTCGGAGGATGGCCCGGATGCGGGCCGCCAGCTCCCGGGGGGAGAACGGCTTGGTCACGTAGTCGTCCGCCCCGAGCTCGAGCCCGAGGATCCGGTCGACCTCGCTGTCGCGCGCCGTGAGGATCACGATGGGAACGTCGCTCGAGGCGCGCAGTCTGCGGCACAGCTCGAGGCCGTCCATCCGGTCGGGCAGGCCGACGTCCACGACGACGAGCCGGGGGTGCTCACGCCGGATGGCCTCGAGGCCGGCCTCGCCCGAGCTCGCCTGGATGACTCGGAAGCCGTCGCGCCGCAAGTACATGTCGACCAAATCGGCGATGCTGGGGTCGTCCTCGACCACCACGATCGTTCCGGGCGCTTCGGCCACCTCTAGATCCTCCCATCCGGGCTGGTCGATCGAGTGGGCAACGCCGGCGCTCGACGACTCGGCATCCTGTGTTCCGTGCCGGCTGCCACTCGACACGACCGCCGTGGACCTCGACCAGCTGGCGGCCCTGGTCCTGCCTGCCCGGGCCCTCGTGGCGGTCGCGCTTGCAGGTCGGGACCGTGCGCGAAGGCGACCGTTCCCCGGTTGATGGGTTGGGATGGGCAAGCCGCGCTTCGGGCGGACTCGTCCCAGGTGGCCGGGAGGGAGATCGAGGTGGCGGTGCTCGGGCCGATCGAGGTACGGGGTGCGGCCAGGTTCTCGCGGGCCCCCGCGTTCGAGCTCGTGGTCTACCTCGCCCTCCACCCCTCCGGTGCGCTCAACGACACCTGGGCGACGGCGTTATGGCCCGAGCGGCTGATGGCCCCAGCCACCTTGTACTCCACAGCCTCCGCCGCCCGCCGCGCGCTCGGGTATGACCGGGCTGGGTGTGACAACCTGCCGAAGGCCCATGGCCGTCTCAAGCTTGGCCCCGGTGTCCGATGTGACTGGCGGCAGTTCCAGCTGCTGGCCGCCTCGAGAGAGCCGGGCCGCTGGGACGAGGCACTCGCCCTGGTCCGCGGACGCGCCTTCGACGGCCTGCGCCGCGCCGAGTGGACCGTGCTCGAGGGGATCGCGGCCGACATCGAAGAGCGCGTCGCCGAGCTGGCCTGCCGGGTGGTCGACATCCAGCTCGAGCGGGCCGCGCCCGAGGACGCGCTGCTGGCGGCCCGGCGGGGCCTGCTCGCCAGCCCCTACGACGAGCGGCTCTATCGGCGGCTCCTGGTCTGTGCCGACGCCCTCGGGCACCCGGCCGGGGTCGAAGGGGTGATGGCCGAGCTCCTCGGCCGGATCGACGGCCTGGGCGCCGGCACCGACGGCCCGTTCGACCTGGCAGCGGTGCATCCGAAGACTGCCGCCCTGTACGCGGCCTTGAGCCGCCGCCCCCGTCGCGAGCCCGGAGGCTCCGCGCTCAAGCAGTAGGGTTCGTTCCCGCAATGCCACCGACCTCCACCGGAAGAAGGGTCAGCCGCGCCGCGGCAACCGGCGGAGGCCGCACCTACCGGGGCCAGGTCCCGGTCAACTGGTACGTGGCCTTGGTCGTGATCGTCGTCCTCGGCGTGGTCTCGATCGTGTTCTCGCGCTACGAGTACCGCAACCCCCACCACACAGCGGTCGTGCAGCCCGCAGTGGGCACGACCCTGTTCGCTGGCTATTCGATCGACCTCTGCGGGACCGTGATCCCGCCGCTCGCCCCCAGCCCCAACGCGGCCAGCGCCGGGGTGAGTACCCCCGGGGCCGGCGTGCTCAACGTCTCCCCGCACACCAGCGCCCAGGCCGGCAACAACGCCACCCTGGGGCTCTTCTTCTCTGAGTATCCGGGGGCGGAGCTCTCGGCCAGCAAGATCACCGTGCCCGGTCACGGCACCTTCACCAATGGGCAGCGCTGCGGGGCCCATACGCCCCAGGCCGGCAAACAGGGGTCGGTCCTCGCCGAAAGTTGGCCCAACGCGGTCGCGACCCAGGGCACTCCGGTCGCGGGCAACCCGGCTGACTTCAAGATCGAGGCGCGCACCCTGGTCACGGTCGGCTTCGTCGCGGAGGGCACCAGCCTGAGGCGACCACCACAGGCGACCATCAACCAGATGCTCGATGCCAACGGGTCTGTGGTGAACGGGACGACCACGACCACGACGACGACCGTGCCGAGCGCGACCACCACGACCACGGCGCCGTGACGACCGCAACGATCGGGTGAAGGCGATCGTCCTGGTCGGGGGGGAGGGGACGAGGCTGCGCCCGCTCACTTTCGCCCGGCCCAAGCAGATGCTCCCGATCGTCGAGCGTCCGATGCTCGAGCGGGTGGTCGAGCACCTCGGCACCCACGGCGTGGACGAGGTCGTCCTCTCCCTCCAGTACCTGCCGGATGCCTTCAAGGATGCGTATCCCGAGGAGACCGGGGGCGTTCGGCTGCGCTATGTGGTCGAGCCCACCCCGCTCGACACTGCCGGGGCGATCCGCTTTGCCGCCCACGAGGCCGGTATCGACGAGACCTTCGTGGTGATGAACGGCGACATATTGACTGACCTCGACCTCCAGTCCTTGGTTGCCTTTCACCGGGCCGCTCGGGCCGAGGGCACCCTGCGGCTCTACCCGGTTGCCGACCCTTCGCGCTTCGGCGTGGTGACCACCGACCCCGACGGCCGGGTGCTGGCCTTCGTCGAGAAGCCGGGCGCCGGCCGGGCGCCGACGAACCTCATCAACGCCGGGACCTACGTCCTCGAGGCGGCCTTCTTGGACCGGGTGCCGCTCGGCGAGCGCGTCTCGATCGAGGTCGCCACCTTCCCTCAGATGGCCAAGGAGGGCCGGCTCTTCGCCATGGCCGAGACCTCCTACTGGCTCGACGCCGGCACCCCCGAGGCTTTTCTGCGCGCCAACTTCGACCTGCTCGACGGGACCCGCGCCGTGGTTCCCTACCCGGGGGCGGTAGGAGAGGGCGGGGTCTGGCGCGCCGGGAGGGCCGAGGTGGACGGCGATGTCGTCGGCCCCTCCTTCCTCGGCGCTGGCACCACTGTCGAACGCGGCGCCACCGCCGTCGCCTCGGTGCTCGGCGCCTCGACCCTGCTGCGCCCGGGGTCCCAGGTTGCGGGCTCGGTGCTCATGGCGGGTGTGGTCGTGGAACCCAATGCCCGGGTCGAGGAGGCCATCCTCGGTGCCGGCGTCCGGGTCGGGGCGGCATGCCAGGTGCAGCCGGGCTCGATCATCGGCTTCGGCGTCGAGCTCGAGCCCGGTCGAGTCGTGGCCGGGGAACGAGTCGCGCAGTAGGTTCCGGCTCCGAGAGGTGAAGCGGCATGCGGGCGATGGTTACTGGCGGGGCTGGGTTCATCGGCTCCGCACTGGTCGACCGACTTTTGGCCGAGGGAAACGAGGTCGACGTGATCGACGACCTCTCGACCGGGTCGCTCCACAATCTGGCCGAGGCCCGGGCGAATGGCGGCAAGGCGTTACGCATCCACCAGCTCGACGTCCGCGTCCCCGAGCTACGAGACTTGGCCGCCCGTCGCCGCCCCGAGGTGATCTTCCACCTGGCCGCCCAGGCCTCGGTACCGCTCTCGGTGCACGAGCCGCTGTTCGACGCCCGGGTGAACGTTCTTGGGACGGTCAATGTCCTCGAGGTCGCGAGGTCGGCCGGGTGCGAGCGAGTGGTGTTCGCGGCCAGCGGAGGCACCCTCTACGGCGATCCGGCGCTCTCAGACCAGCCGATCCGGGAGACCCTGCCGCACCGCCCGCTGTCCCCCTATGGGGTGTCCAAGAAGGCCGGCCTCGACTACCTGGTCGCCTACCGCGAGCTCCACGCGCTCGAGTTCTGCGCGCTTGCCCTGGGCAATGTCTACGGACCGCGCCAAGACCCCCACGGGGAGTCCGGCGTGGTGGCGATCTTCGCCCAGCGCCTGGTGCAGGGAGAGCCAGTGACCATCGACGGGGACGGCGAGCAGACCCGCGACTTCGTGTTCGTCGACGACGTGGTCGACGCCTTCGTGCGCGCGGCCAAGCGCGGCGGGGGCCTGGTCTGCAACATCGGCACCGGCGTGCCGACGTCGATCAACGAGATCTACCGGGTCCTGGCCGAGGCGGCGGCGGTCTACCGGCCGGCCGAGCATGGCCCGCCCCGACCCCGCGACATCCGCCACAGCTGTCTGGACCGGGCCCGGGCGGCGATGCAGCTCGGCTGGGAGCCGTGGACCTCGCTTCCGGACGGCCTGAGCGCGGTGCTGCGCCACTTCGAACAGACCCGCCGGGCCTGAACACGCTCGAGCCCGCGGGCCGGTTTGGCTCCTCGGTGGCAACGGTCGGACCGACATCGCCCCTCAGCGTTCTCCTGTTCAGCGGAACAGGTCCTCGGCCGGGCTCCGGACGACCTCGGCGGCGACCGATGCCGGCCGGAGCCACGCACCAGGCACCCCTCGGACGATGGCGGCGGGGACGTTGCGGTCCTTGCCCATGACCAGCTCGGCGGCGGCGGCGATCTCGTCGGCCACGCAGACCTCCGTGGCTTGGAGCTCGCGGCCCGTGGCGTCGGGGGTGCCCCGGAGATCGACGACACCGGCTACTCCGGAGCATCCGATGGCCACGTCGGTCACGCCGCGACGCCAGGCCCGCCCGAAGGTGTCCGAGATGATGACCCCGACCTCCAAGCCGAGGTGGTGAAGGAGCGAGGCACGGATACCCCGGGCCGAACGGTCCGAGTCGACCGGGAGCAGTGCGGCACGACCGGCCGCCACATTGGAGAGGTCCACTCCGGCCGAGGCACACACGAAGCCGTGCTTGGTCTCGGTGATGAGCAGCTCACCCCGGCGCCGGAGAATCCTGACCGCCTCGGACTCGACCAGCGCGACCTTGGCCCCCGGGTCGTCGAGGTCGATCTCCACCAGTCGGCCCTCGGCCTTCGAGACCACCTTCTGGGTCACCACGAGCACGTCGCCGTCCCGGATTTGCGGCCCCTGCGGTGTCGCCGGCGCCAGCGCGCCGGCGATGACGCGACCGAGGTCGGCACCGGGGACCACCTCGCCGACGCCGCGGACGGCGAGGATCGTGAGGCCGTCACCGGCCGGCATCGAGCACCACCTTGGCGAGGTCGGCGGCACGTTCGGGCGAGCTCATCACGGTCGGCGCGACCACGCAGCGCACCCCCTCGGCCTCGACCGCTTCTGCGTGCGGGGCGTCCGCCTCGTCGATGACGAGCGTGCCCACCCAGGACGCGTACAGCCGGGCCACCCCGACCACCGAGGGCTCGGTGCCGAGCTCGCGCAGCATCCGGTCGGCCGGACCCTTGAGGGCGGCACCCGCCACGATCGGTGAGACCGCGACGACATCGGGGCGGCGGGCGCGCAACGCCTCCTCGACACCCGGTACCGCGAGGAGCGGGCCGATGGAGACCACCGGGTTGGAGGGGCAGACGACGATGGGCGTGCCGCGCTCGAGGGACTCCATCACCCCCGGAGCGGGACGCGCCGCGTCCGCGCCGTCGAAGCGCACAGCGCGCACGGGCACGCCGTGGGCGAGCCGGACGAAGTAGTCCTGGAAGCTGACCTCGGTGCCCGGCGGCCCGAGGGCCGTCCGCTCCGCCAGCGTCACGCGGGTGTGCAGGGGGTCGTCGGTGACCGGCAGCATGCGCACGGCGATGCCGCGGCGCTGGCACAGCGA
>JBEDUR010000067.1:0-2053 GCA_040414865.1 Acidimicrobiales bacterium | reverse complement strand
TCTTGTTCGGGCTGTCGATGGACTACGAGGTGTTCATCCTGTCCCGCATCAGGGAGGAATACGACGCCACCGGGTCCACCGACCAGGCCGTGATCGCCGGCATCGGCCGGACCGGGCGGCTGGTGACCAGCGCGGCGCTGATCCTGTTCCTCGGGTTCGTGTCGCTGTCCACGGCGTCGATGACCGACTTGAAGGTCATGGCGACCGGCCTCGGCGCAGGCATCCTCCTCGATGCCTTCGTTGTCCGCAGCCTCCTTGTCCCGGCCTTGGTCGGGGTGCTCGGCCGGTGGAACTGGTACATGCCTTCCTGGCTCGGCCGTGTCCTGCGAGTGCGCGAACCAGTCCCATTGGTCGAGCCAGCGGCCGCGGCCACAGAGCCCCCCGCGCTCGTCGGGGCGGGTAGCAGCCAGTGAAGGCGGCCGCCAGGTTTGGTCGACACCCCGTGCCATCTCCGGCCCCGACCAGTGGAGCAAGCTGGTTTGGTGTGGAGCGCTGGTGCGGGAGCTGAAGCTCTACTCCCACCCCTTATGGGCTCGGGGTAGACATCACGCTCATTGCCGCCTTCACGCCGCTGGCGTCGCCACGACCGAAGCAATCGCGTGCTGCTGTATCGGATCATCACTTTCAAATTGTTGGCCCCGCGATGTGGTGGTTGTTCATGCACCGAAGGGTTCGTCGGCAAGCCCCGTGACGACTGATCGGCGGCAGCGGTTCGGAGCACGCCAAATCGGAATGGTGCAGACTTCACCTGCTCAACTCACTTGACTCGCAGCAGACTCACATGACTCCTCGCAACAAAACCGTCTCAAACTCCGCTCCCTCAAAGGGGTCGGCATTACCGAGCGAACCCCGCGACCTGCAAGCCACAAGCGAGGAGCGACGTGAAGCCGGACGGCTCGCTCGAAAACGAGCTACGCGGGCGAGCCTCGGGCGTTGGGTAGAGGGAGACCGCGGCCATGACCCCTTGCAAACGATCCTTGCGCAGAACGAGATCCGAGCTCCGGAGCTGCTTCCGCTTCGGACCCAGCGTATGGCCGCCTCCCCCTGGAACTTCTACCGAGGCGCGGCGGCGGTCATGGCAGCAGACCTCGCCTCTCAGCCGCACACTGGCCTGATGGTGCAGCTCTGCGGGGACGCCCACGTGCTGAACTTCGGTCTCTGGGCGACGCCCGAGCGCAACCTGATGTTTGACTTGCGCGACTTCGACGAGACACTCCCAGGTCCTTTCGAGTGGGACGTCAAGCGTCTCGCGACAAGCCTCGTCGTTGCGGCGCGACAGGATGGGCTCTCTCCAGCGGAGGCCGACCGGGCGGTGGTTGCTGCCGTCGAGGCCTACCAGAGCCGCTTGCGTCGTTACAGTCGCACTCCGGAGTTGGACATCTGGTACGACGGCACACATGTCGACAGCCTGCTGGGTTACTTCGAGCCAGTCGACCGGGCTCGTGTCTCGATCCACATCGAACGAGGTCGGCAGCGTCGCACCAGCCGTGGTGCCTTCGCCAGGCTCACCGCCATGGCCGGTGGACGGCCGCGAATCACCGAAGACCCGCCACTCCGGATCCGCATCAGCGACAACGAACAAATAGACCTCGTCGAACACCTTTTTGCCGAGTATCGCTTAAGCCTGCAAGAAGATCGAAGGCACCTCTTCGACCGGTTCATTGAGGTCGACGTGGTTCGCCAGGTTGTCGGAGTGGGCAGTGTGGGTATGCGGGTCTATCTGGTTCTCTTCGAGGGGCGTAACGGCGCTGAACCCCTCTTCTTACAGGTCAAACAAGCAGGGCCATCGGTCTACGAGCCCTATCTGGGCCGCAGCCAACATGACCACCACGGAGCACGCGTGGTGAGCGGTAAACGACTGATGCAAAGCGCCACCGACATCTTCGTTGGATGGGGCTCACTTGAAGGAAGGGACTATTACGTCCGTCAGTTTCGAGATATGAAAATCGTCCCAAACATCGAGTTGATCGGACCGGCCCTCGCAGAGTTTGGCACCGCCTGTGGCGGAACCCTGGCTCGAGCCCACGCCCGTAGCGGTGACCCCTTGGCGATC
>JBEDUR010000066.1:0-8514 GCA_040414865.1 Acidimicrobiales bacterium | reverse complement strand
CATGATCCGCCCGGAGTCGCCATGTGCCCGGACAGACTGCGACGCGGGCGTCCGCCGCGCAGCCTGACGCTGATCTGCCCAGCCAGATGAGCGGTGCGGGCGGGCCGTTGAGCTGGGACCCGGCGATGCTCTAGAGCCTCGCCTCAGCCCTCGGCCAGGGCGGCGATCCGCACGGCGGTCTGGTCGAGGTCGCCGGCCGCATCCTCGATAGGCCGACCAGCCGCCGGATCGACCCACAACCACCTCGACATCGCGATTCGGCGTCGGCCGAACACTGAGCCGGCGGAGGGCTCGCCCGTCGATTCGAGCGTCTGCAGCGCGGCGCGGAGCCCCGGTGGGTACCGCACCGCCTGGACCGCAACCCGATCGGCCAGGATCTCCCGGCCCGATCCCAACACTCGGTGCAGGAGCCGGTCGCGGCCCGAGAGCCAGGTAAATGGCGCGAGCACGGCGACCGCGACCGAGGAGACAACCACGTCGGACCTTTTGAAGTGCGCCAGCTCGTGGGCGACGACACCTTCCAGCTCGATCAGGTCGAGCACCCGTTCGACTCCGGAGGTGACCACCAATACCCCCCGATCGGGGCCCGAGCCGACCGAACAGGCATTGGCCCGCTCGTCGTCGAGCACCATCAGCGTCGGGCGGCGCACCCCGAAGGTGGGGCACAGGCCGTCGACCAGGTTCTCGAGCCTGGGGAGCTCACCGTCGGCCAGAGGCCTCGCGCCGATCACCAAGATGGCCACCCGAGTGGCCAGCCTGGGGATCGAGACGGTGAGCACCACGACGGCGACGACCGCGACGATGACCCCGGCAAGGGCCGACACCACCAGCCCAAGCACCACTCCCACCAGGACTGCCGGCGCCATCGCGCCGACGCCGCAGATCACACGAGCTCGGTGACGGTTCGCCCGAACCTCCCGTTCGGTCACCATCGGGATCGGTTCGTACGAGCGCCAAAGGGCGGGCGAAGCTAAGCCCGTGTCCCCCGAGACCTGTTTCGACTCCGCTCTGGCCGGTCGGGAAGGCTGAGCCCGACGGTTGCGAGCTGCTGGTGGTCTTCGGGCCGGAGCCGGCGTCGCATCGGTGCGGGCCGGTTGGGCCGCCGGCTGGCGCTGGCCCGACCGGCCGCCACCGCCTCGCCGGCGTCGCCGGCGCGAACCCGCCGGCCGCGGTCCCCCATTGGGGGTGCCTCGAGAGCGGGGGGCTCCGGCGTCGGCCATGACCGACGAGGCTACTTGCGCCTTCGCTCGGTGCCGGTCTCGTCCAGCACTCGCTCGTAGATGCCGACGTAGCGCCGGGCCAACTCTTCCATGGACCAACCCGCGGCGTAGCGGCGCTCCGCGGCCAACGCCTCAGGGGCGGCGCGGCCCTGCTGTGCTCCGACGTCGACCAGCACGTCTTGCAGCGCGGCGGCCAGCGCATCGGCGTCGCCCGGACGGACCAGCCGCGCGTACCGGGCGGCCACGTCCCGGTAGCCGTCGATGTCGGACGCGACCAGGCACAGCCCGGTCGCGAGTGCCTCGAGCAGGACCATCCCAAACGACTCGCCTCCGAGAGATGGCGCGCAGAAGACGTCGGCAGCGGCCAGTCGCTCTGCCTTCTCGTCCTCGGAGATCTTTCCGAGCCAGACGAGGCGGTCCGAAGGCGGGTACCGCCGGCGAAGCTCGGCCGTCTGTGGCCCGGCGCCGGCCACCCAGAGCTGTGCCGGCTGAGCGAGCCGGGCGAAAGCCTCGAGCAGGACGGCAAGGCCCTTTCGAGGCTCGTGGCGGCCGACGAACAGCACCGTCGGGATGGGTCGTCGGACCGGTCGTTCCCCCCCGAAACGCTCGAGGTCGATCCCATTGAAGAGGATCTGGACCTCGCCGCGCACGAGGCCGGCCACGTTGTCGCGGGCGGCGGTCGAGACCGCGCAGCAGGCCGAGAGCCGGCCCAGGGCGAGGCGGGCCGCCGGCGCAAGGAGTCGGTAGAAGGCGCTCGAGCCCTGGCGGTGCAGCGTGCCGACAATCGGCTGGCGGGCAACGAGCAGGCAGCCGTAGTTGCCTGCCGGCGCCAGCGGTTCGTGCAGGTGGATCACGTCGTAGCGGCCCGATCGCACCTCGGCCGCGGCCCGCTTGGCGGCCAGGGGGGAGATCGACACCGGAGCCACCGATCCGTTGGCCCGGACCCCGACCGACCGCCCGAGGAACACGACACCATCGGCGCGCACTCCGGGAGGGGTGCCCGGCGCGAGGACGACCACCTGGTGACCGAGACCCCCGAGTGCGGCGGCCAGGCCCTGCACCTGCCCCTGCACGCCCCCGGGGACCTGAAGGTCGTAGGGGGAGACCATGGCGATCCGCATGCCGTCGCTCAGCGCTGCCGTCGGGCTTCCTCGGCGGCGTGGTCGCTCGGCCACTCGGGCTGAAACATGTGCCACTGCTCGGGGGCGGACCGGATGTACTCCTCGAAGTTGCGGGCGATCTGTTGGGTGATGCGGGCGACGTCGGCGCGGAGAGTGCCCGAGCGCACGGTCTCGATCGGCTCGGAGATGACCGCGTGGTGGTCGGCGTAGGCGGGGTTGAACACGGCGGTGGTGACCAGAGTGGCGCCGGTGCGTAGGGCAAGCACGGCCGGTCCACCGGGAAAGGTGGTTTTCTCGCCGAAGAACTCCACCTCGACGCCGTCGCCGATGAGGTCCCGGTCGCAGAGGAGGCCGACCAGCTTGCCCTCGCGCAGGAGCCGGGCCACGACTGCGCTGGCCCGGTGGTCGAGGGGAACGATGCGCAGGCCGGAGGCCACGCGCTGTTCGATGAACCACTCGAAGAGATCGGGCGGCTCGAGAACCTCGGCCACGGCAGTCATGGGATAGCCCGCGTGGTTGAGCCACGAGCCGCCCCACTCCCAACTGCCGACGTGGGGGAGGGCCATGACCACCCCCGACCCGGCGGCCATCGCCTTGGTCAGGTGCTCGAGGCCGTCGATCCGCAGTCGGGCGGCCACGAGTGCCGGCGAGGTGACCGGGAGCCGAGCGCCGTCGACCCAGTAACGGGCATAGGCGAGATATGCCCGCCTGGTCATCCGCTTGAGCGTCCGGCGATCGGGCTCCTCACCGAGCACATCCTCGAGCACCCGCTGGAGGTGGGCGATCCGCATCCGTACCGTCATCCCCCGCCCGTGCATCATGACCAGGGCGACGGTGGCTGCCGACACCCGGGCCAGGGGCTCGGGCAGCCGGCGTAGCGCCATGGCCAGCCCGGTGTAGGTCAGGTAGGTGAGACGAAGCCGCACCCGGTGGCGGTCACGTTGGACCACGATCTCAGCGGGGACTTGGGACGCGAGCTACGACAGCGGGTCGCCTTGGCGACCAGCCTTCGTCCGGGTGCCCCGAGCCCGCCGCAGCCGACCGGCCCGGCTGGCCAGAGTCTCCCGACGGCGGACCCGCCAGCGGGAGCCTGCCCCGCTGGCCCACCGAGCCGCCGACCCGGCCGCCCGTTGCTCTCGCCACACCCGCCAGCGGGAGTCGACCCGGCCCGGTTCCCAGCGCGACCGCGCCCGCTCGGAGCCCGCGACCCGGGGCGGTCCCTCGGCTGCCCGCCACACCCGAACGAAGCGCCCGGCGGCGGTGAGAGAGGTCAGCCCGAGCAAGACCCAGAGGATCGGCACGAGCAGGACGGCGCTCAAGAACCCCACTCCGAGGAGGATCATCCGTTCGGCCCGCTCCATCAGACCGCCGGTGGCGCCCTCGATCCCCAAGCCCTCGGCCTTGGCCCGCTGGTAGGAAACGAGCGAGGTGACCCCGAGGATGGCCAGCGGGAGGAGGGACAAGTGGCCCCGGTGGGTCGACACCAGGTACCAGGCGACGCCGCCCATGATCAGCGCGTCGGAGAGCCGGTCGACGACCGAGTCGAAGAAGGCCCCACGGGCCGAAGCGGTGCCCGCCGCCTTGGCCACCGGGCCGTCGAGCAGGTCGTGCAGACCGGTGAGGGCCAGTAATGCGATCGCGATGTGGAGATGGCCCGAGGCCACCGTGAGCGCCGTGGCGATCGCCGAGAGCAGACCGGTGGCGGTGAGCACGTCGGCGGTGACCCCGTGGCGCTGGAGGGCCGCCCCGACCGGTGCCGTGCGGCGGTCTACCGCTTGGCGCCAGTGACCGTCGAACATGATTTTCGCAGGCTACCACCGGCCCCTCGGCGGGCTTCGGGGACGGGCGGGACCGTGCCGGGCCAACCTATGCTCGAAAGACTCGCGACGAGATCCAGGGAGGTGGCGCCGTGGCGAACCTTTGGCCATCGTCGATCCACAACGTGTGCTTGGTGGGACACCACGGCGCTGGGAAGACCGCTCTGGCCGAGGCCGTCCTGGCAGCCACCGGGTCCATCCCCCGCATGGGTTCGGTCGAGAAGGGCACGACGGTGTGTGACTTCGAACCCGAGGAGGTGCAGCGTCAGTTGTCTGTGTCGCTCGCGATCGCCCCCTTTGAGGTCGACGGGGTCAAGGTCAACCTGTTCGACGTGCCGGGGTACGCGGACTTCGGTGCCGAGCTCTCGACCGCCCTGGCTGTGTGCGACCTGGCGGTGGTGGTGGTGAGCGCGAGCGACGGGGTCCAAGGGCAAACCCTCGACGCCTGGCAAGTCGCCGCGGCCCTCGGACTTCCCCGCATGATCGTGGTCACCAAGCTCGATCGGGAGCGGGCCGACTTCGGCCGGGTACTCGAGGAGATCCGCAGCGCCTTCGGGGCCGGGGTGGCACCGGTCGAGCTCCCGATCGGGTCGGAAGCCGCCTTCTCGGGCGTGGTCGACCTGCTCGACGACACCGCCACCCTCTATGACACCTCGGGCACCCCGCCGGCGCGCGGCGCCGCCGGGCCGGTGCCCGACGATCTCGTCGACGAGGCGCACGAAGTCCACGAGCAGTTGGTTGAGGGCATCGTCGTCGCCGATGACGACCTCATGACCCGTTACCTCGACGGTGAGACCATCGAGCGGGCCGAGCTCCAGAAGGCGCTCGCCACCGGAGTGGCCGAGGCCAGCGTCTTCCCGGTGCTGTGCGCCTCGGCCATCTCGGGAGTGGGCGTGGACCGGCTGGCCCGCGTGCTCGCCGAGCTGGCCCCGCCGGCCGACCACCGGTACCCGATCGAGGTCAGCGCCGGCGACACCCTGAGCGAGGTCGACTGTGACCCGGCCGGGCCGCTGTTGCTCGCCGTGTGCAAGACCCTCTCGGACCAGCACGCCGGGCGAATCTCGGTGTGCAAGGTGCTCTCGGGGACGGTCCACCCCGACGCGATGCTGACCAACACGAGGACCCGCTCCGAGGAGCGGCTGCACGTGCTCGAACTACTCCGCGGCCATGCGACTTCCCCGGTCACCGAGGCCGTCGCCGGCGACTTCGTGGCCGTCCCCCGGCTGAGCGGCACGAAGACCGGGGACACCCTCGCCCCTAAGGGCCAGCCGGTGGCCTTTGTGCTCCCCGAGCCCGATCCCCCGGCTCTGCTGGCCGCGGTCAAGCCGAGCTCGCGCGCCGACGAGGACAAGCTCATGAGTTCGCTGCAGCGCCTGAGCGAAGAGGACCCTTCGCTCCGCGTCACCCGGGTCGACGAGACCCACCAGACCGTTCTCGGCACCGCTGGCGAGGTTCATCTGGGGATCACCCTCGAGAGGCTCAGCCGAAAGTTCAACGTGAACGTCGAGCGCGAGGAGGTGATTGTCCCCTACCGCGAGACCGTCACCAAACCGGCCGAGGCCGAGGGCCGCCACAAGAAGCAGACCGGAGGCCACGGCCAGTTCGGCGTGGTCCATCTGCGTATCGAGCCACTGCCGCGCGGCGAGGGGTTCCAGTTCCACGACAAGGTGGTTGGCGGCGCGATCCCCCGCCAGTACATCCCCGCGGTGGAGAAGGGCGTGATCGAGGCCATGGAGCAGGGCGGCCAATACGGCTACCCGGTGGTCGACGTCTCGGTTACGTGCGACGACGGCAAGTATCACTCGGTCGACTCCTCCGAGATGAGCTTCAAGATGGCCGGGTCGCTGGCGTTCAAGACCGCCCTCGAGCAGGCCGGGGTGGTGGTGCTCGAGCCGATCTCCGAACTGGTGGTGACCGTGCCCGCCGAAGTCCAGGGCGACGTCCTGGGGGACCTGCACTCCAAGCGCGGGCGGGTCCAGGGGACCGAGTCGGCCGACAGCATGCAGATGATCACCGCCCTCGTCCCCACGGCCGAACTGTCCCGCTACGCCATCGAACTGCGGGCCATCACCGGCGGGCGCGGCCGGTTCCGCATCGGTCACGACCACTACGACGTGCGGCCATAGGGGACGGGCTCAGCCCGGAGCGCCTCCCCAGGCGGCATGGAGCTTCTCCCAGGCGACCGGGAGCGACTCGGGCATCACCCGGACGCCGGCCACCGCGGTCATGAAGTTGGTGTCCCCGGCCCATCGCGGCAGGACGTGGAGGTGCAGGTGGCTGGGGACGCCGGCGCCGGCCGCTCGCCCCAGGTTCGCCCCGAGGTTCATCCCCTCGGGCGCATAGGCGACCGATAGCGACCGCATCGCGGCCCTCGTGGTCGCCCAGAGCTCGGCCGACTCCTCCTCGCTCAGGTCGTCCATCTCCTCCACGTGCCGCAACGGCAGGATGAGCAGGTGCCCGCTCGCGTAGGGGTAGGCGTTGAGGACGGCAAAGGCGAGCCGTCCACGGTGCACGACGCCGTTGTCCGGAGAGGGCTCGCCGCTGGCCGCGATGGCGCAGAACACGCAGCCGCCGTCGTCCCCCCGGCGCTCGTTCTCGGTCACTTCGGCCACGTACTCGTGGCGCCACCCGGCCCAGAGCTGCTCGAGTCCGCTCACGGTGAAAGGTCGACCGCCGGCGGCTGGGGACCGACGGCACGAGCCGCAACCTCACTCGCCACGTCGTCCACAAACCCCTCGAGCGGCACGCCACGCTCGGGAGCGTTCGTCCCCCGCCGGTTCACCCCGACGGTGCCCTGGGCGACGTCGGCGTCGCCCACCACGAGCACGTAGGGGATCTTCTGGGTCTTGGCCCGCGCGACGCGGGCCGGCACGCCGGACTCGGCCCGGTCCAGCCCAGCGCGCAGGCCTGCCGCGCTGAGCCGATCCAGCACGGTCTCGGCGTAGGGCTGGTTGTCCGCCTTGACCGGGAGCACCCGCACTTGCTCGGGCATGAGCCAGGTGGGCAGGTTTCCCCCGTAGTGCTCGAGAAGGATCGCCAGGAACCGCTCGACCGAGCCGAACAAGGCCCGATGCACCATGACCGGCCGGTGCCGGAGGTTGTCGGACCCGATGTACTCGAGCCCGAAGCGCTGGGGCAGCTGGAAGTCGAGCTGGATCGTCGACACTTGCCAGGTCCGCCCGATGGCGTCGCGGACCTGCACGGAGATCTTGGGTCCGTAGAAGGCCCCACCACCGGGGTCGGCCACGAACTCGAGGCCTGCCGCGATTCCGGCAACCCGGAGAGCCTCGGTCGCGGTCGCCCACTCCTCGTCGGTGCCGAGCGCCTTGTCCGGCTTCGTCGACAACTCGAGGTAGAAGTCCTCCAGGCCGAAGTCGCGCAGCAACCCGAGCACGAAGGAGAGCATCGAGTCGATTTCGCTCGCCAGCTGGTCTAGGGCACAGAAAATGTGCGCGTCGTCCTGGGTGAACCCGCGCACCCGGGTGAGCCCGTGGACCACCCCGGAGAGCTCGTAGCGGTACACGGTGCCGAACTCGAACAAGCGCATCGGCAGCTCGCGATAAGAGCGCTGACGGGAACGGTAGATGAGGATGTGGAACGGGCAGTTCATGGGCTTCAGGTAGTAGAGGTGCCCGCCGTCGAGCTCGATCGGGGGGTACATCGCCTCGGCAAAGGACACGAGGTGCCCCGATTCCTCGAACAGCTCGCGCTTGGTGATGTGCGGGGTGTTGACGAAGAGATAGCCCCCCTCCTCGTGGCGCTGGCGGGAGTAGTCCTCCATGAGCCGGCGGATCGACCCGCCCCGGGGGTGGAACACCGGGAGGCCCGAGCCGATCTCGTCGGGGAAACTGAACAGGTCGAGGTCGGCGCCGAGCTTTCGGTGGTCGCGCCGTTCGGCCTCCTCGAGGCGGTGCAGATGCTCGGCCAAGGCCTTCTTGGACTCGAAGGCGGTGCCGTAGATGCGCTGGAGCTGGGTCCGGCGCTCGTCCCCGCGCCAGTAGGCGCCAGCCACTCGCGTCAGCTTGAAATGGCCAAGGCGACCGGTCGAGGACACATGCGGACCCCGGCACAGGTCGACAAAGTCTTCGCCGTTGGCGTAGGTGGAGATCGCCGGATGCGTGCCGCGGCTCTGCGCCGGCGCGTCGTGCTCCTCGGCCCCGTCGCGGGCCGCCTCGATGATCTCGCGCTTGAACGGCTGGTCGGCGAAGATCCCGAGCGCGTAGTCGATCGGGTGCTCGGCGCGCACGAATGGCTGGTCCTCGGCGATGATCTCGCGCATGGTGGCCGCGATCCGCTCGAGGTCGTCCTGGCTGAAGTGTGCCCCACCGGGCAGTTCGAAGTCGTAGTAGAAGCCGT
>JBEDUR010000065.1:0-7477 GCA_040414865.1 Acidimicrobiales bacterium | reverse complement strand
TGACGGAGTGTCTCGGCCAGAACGGGTACGTGATCGTCGAGGACATGCTCGAGCCGGACGACGTGGCCGCCAAGCGCGCCGATCTCCATCGCGTGCTGGCCGACACTCCCAGCGGTCGCAACGACTTCGAGGGTTTCTCGACCCAGCGCGTCTACGCGATGTTCGCGAAGACCCGGACCTTCGATCAGACCGCCACCGATCCCCTGCTGCTCGGCGTGCTCGACGCCGTGCTCGGCCACTACCAGTTGAGCGCCCCGGTCGCGATCCAAATCGGGCCCGACGAGACCGCTCAGGCGCTGCATCGTGACGAGGGTGTCTATCCCCTGCCGTCGCCCCATCCGCCGGTGGTGGTCAACTCGATGTGGCCGCTCGACGACTTCACCGAGGCCAACGGGGCAACAATGCTCGTCCCGGGGAGCCATCGCTGGGAGGCGGGCCGTCGTCCCGGGCGCGACGACGAGATCGTCGTGGCCGAGATGCCAGCCGGCTCGATGCTCCTGTACCTCGGCAACCTTGTCCACGCTGGTGGAGCCAACCGCACCGAGCAAGCCCGGTTGGGCGTCATCCTCGAGTACGTCGTGAGCTGGCTGCGCCCGCAGGAGAACCACTGCCTGGCCGTCCCGAGGTCGATCGTCCGCGAGCTCCCGGAGCGTCTTCAGGAACTGCTTGGGTACAACATCTACCCCCCGTTCCTCGGCTACGTCGACGGACGCCACCCCCGGACCGTGCTCACCCGGCCGCAGTGATCCGAGCCGAAGACCCAGAGCGCCAGAGCCTGGCCCCGGGGCCCGCCGGTAGGCTCGATCTCCCGGCCCGGATGGCGGAATCGGTAGACGCGGAGGCCTCAAAAGCCTTTGCCGGCAACGGCGTGCGGGTTCGAGTCCCGCTCCGGGCACGGATCATTGTGCATTCTTAGCCTCCCTGGTCACCATCGAGACACAACGTCCGGAGCCGCAAGCGAAAAGGAAGAGCGACTGACATGAGTACAACCGAGGGATCGGAGAGGTCGCGGATCGTCGTTGGTGTGGATGGTTCGACGCATTCGATGGACGCGGTCAAGTGGGGTGCTCGTCAGGCCGAGATGATGGAGGGTGAGGTGGTGCTCGTCGCGGTCTGGGGGTGGCCGAAGGGCTACGGGGACCCGAGCATTGGGGACCCGAGCATTGGCGGCCCGATGCCTATGCCCAACGACTACAACCCAGCAGCCAATGCCGAGCACGAGCTCGACGCTGCGGAGCAGGCGGTGCACAAGGAGTACCCCGGAGTGCCGGTCCGCCGGTTGGCCATCGATGGGCACCCGTCGCAGATCCTGGTCGACGCATCGAAGGCAGCAGCGATGGTGGTTGTCGGCAGTCGCGGCCGGGGCGCGTTCATGGGTATGTTGCTGGGGTCTGTGAGCCAGCACTTGGTCCACCACGCGAAGTGCCCAGTGGTCGTCCTGCGCTACGAGTAAAAGGCAAGGGTCGGCGTTCGCTCGTCGTTCGATCCACCGATCCGACCATTCCGCCGGTATTGAACTCAAGGCACTTTTGGACGGACTCGACGAAGTCCCCCGTCGGCCACCACGTCGGAATCGGCGCGGAGGCCACTCGGCCCGTGGCGATCAGGCGAAGCCCTCGGATGGGGCAGTCGCGTATCGGGCGCCACGGTGATCTTGGCTCGGCGCCGCCGCCGCTTATCGGCATGCGCTGATCCCGATCAGTGAGCGGGAGCCAGGAGTGAGGGCGAGCTCGCTCACTGGGGTCTGACCGGGGTCCGTTCCTTAAGGGCATAGCGGCGGTGAGCGAGCACCGGGAGGGCCGCCCGGGCCTCCTCCACCCGGCTCGCGTCGAGCTCGGCCGTAGCGAGGGCGGCACCCTCGGCCCCTTGGTCGGTGCCGAGGCACGCGAGCACGACCCCGAAGGGATCCAGGATGGTTGAGCACCCGGTGTAGGCCGGCCCCGGCTGCGCCGCCGCCAGGACGTACGCCGTGTTCTCGATGGCTCGGGCGCCGAGGAGGGTGGCCCAGTGGGCCTGCTTGTGCTGGCCGGCCACCCAGGCCGCGGGGGCCGCAAGAACAGTGGCACCGGCGTCGACGGCGACCCGGGCCGACTCGGGGAATCGCAGGTCGTAACAGGTGAAGACGCCGACAGACAGGTTCCCGACCGACACCACCGGGGTGTTGTCCGGTCCAGGCTCCCCAGGGAAGACTCGGTCGGACTCGCGCCAACCCAGGGCGTCGTACAGGTGGATCTTGCGGTAGTGCCCGAGCGGACCTCCGGGGCCGATGATGACCAGGGTGTTGTAGACACGATGTCCTTCAGCCGGCTCGAAGGTCCCCGCCACCACCGTTGTCCGGGTCTCGGCGCTGGCGTCGATCAGGGCGGCGACGAAGGGTCCGTCGAGGGGCTCAGCCAGCTCCGAGAGGTCGGTGCGGGGACTACCGAAGCCGCACATGCTCGCCTCGGGCAACACCACCAACGAGGCCCCGGCCGAGCCGGCTTCCCTCACGGCCTGCGAGGCGGCGAGGCGGTTGGCCCGTTTGTCGAGACCGCTCGCCAGCTGGACGACCGCGGCCCTCACTGGCCCGAGGTTACCAACGGGACCGTTCCGAAACCTGCGGGCGGAGTCGGGGCCGTGCCAGAATTTGCTGGTTCTCCCCGCCCAGCGCCACGCTGGCGGGACCCGCGTTCGAGCCGACCAAAGGGAGTGCGGTGCTCGTCTTCACGTTCCCCGGGCAGGGATCACAGCGCTCGGGGATGGGCGCACCGTGGGTCGACCACCCCTCTTTCGAGCTCGTGTCCGAGGCGTCGGCCGCCGCTGGCCGCGACCTCTCTGAGCTTCTGCTCTCGGCACCGATGGAGGAGCTCACCCAGACGGCCAACGCCCAACTGGCCACCTTCGTCTTGAGCTTGGTGGTGTTGGACGCGGTGGAGCGGCTCGGGCTCTCCCCCGGCGGCTGCGCCGGGCACAGCTTGGGCGAGTACACCGCCCTCGTCGCCAGCGGCGCCATGTCGTTCGAGGACGGCGTGACCCTGGTGCTCGCCCGGGGCGAGGCCATGGCCCGCGCCGGCGAGGACGCGCCGGGCACGATGGCGGCCTTGCTCGGCATCTCCGACGACGACGCCGAGGTGGCCTGCCAGCGGGCCGAGGGTGACGTCTGGGTGGCCAACTACAACGCCCCCGGTCAGGTGGTCGTCGCCGGGACCGTCGAGGCGGTCAGGACGGCCGGCGACCTGGCCAAGACTCTCGGCGCCCGCCGGGTCCTTCCGATCCCGGTGTCGGGTGCTTTCCACACCACCTTGATGTCCGCCGCGAGGGCGCCGCTGCGCAAGGCCCTGGGGGACGTGACCTTTAGGACGCCCGAGATCCCGGTGGTGGCCAACGTCGATGCCCGCATCCACGCCGACCCAGCCGATATCGCCGGTCTGCTCTCGGCCCAGCTGTGCAGTCCAGTCCGGTGGCGCCAGTCGCTCGAGACCCTGGCCGCGGCGGGCGGCACCGTCTTCGTCGAGCTCGGCCCGGGCGGGGTGCTCACGGGTCTCGCCCGCCGCAGCGTCCCCGACGTCGACACGGTCTCCATCGGCGAGCCCGATGATCTCGACCGGCTCATCGACCTCATGGCCAGACCCGAGGGCGCCGCCGAAGCTCCCCACCACGTCGGCGAGCACCTGTACATGTCCGAGCGCATCGTGGTCAGCCCTTCGGGCGGTGTCTTCATCCCGGAGACCACTCTGGCCGCGCCGGGCGCCGGGCTGCTCCCCGGTACCGCAACGGCCGACGCCCCGGCGTCGGTCATCGCGGTGGGCGACCTCATCGGTCGGGTCGGCACCGTCGAGGTCCGCACGCCCTTCGCCGGCGAAGTCATTCGCTGGCAGGCCACCTCCGGCGAGCGCGTCCAGGAAGGACAGGCGCTCCTCTGGCTTCGGGTGAGCGGCGAGCCGTGAGCGGAGAGGACGGGGAAACCGATCGCGGTCGCTGCGTCTTGGTGACCGGCGGCTCGCGGGGAATCGGGGCGGCGTGCGTGTCGTGGTTCGTGCGCAACGGCGATCGGGTCGCGTTCACTTCGCGCTCGGCCCTCGCCCAACGCGACGACGGCGCGCTCGGCCTTGTGTGCGACGTGACCGAGCCGGACGCGGTCGAGGCGGCGTTCTCGAGCGTCGAGGAGCGCTTTGGCCCGGTCGAGGTTCTCGTTTCCAACGCCGGCATCACCCGCGACACGCTCATCGCCCGGATGGGCGAGGACGCTTGGGCCGAGGTGATCGAGACCAACCTCACCGGCTCCTACCGCGTGGCTCGCCGGGCCGTCGCCAAGATGCTGCGCCTGCACCGCGGGCGGATCGTCTTCGTCTCCTCGGTCGGGGCCTTCGTCGGGCTGCCCGGCCAGGCCAACTACGCCGCCTCCAAGGCCGGCCTCCTCGGCATGGCTCGCGCCCTGGCCCGGGAGGTGGCCAGCCGGGCCATCACCGTCAACGTGGTCGCGCCGGGCCTGGTGGCCACCGATATGATCGGGGCGCTCGCCGCCGAGCGGGTGGAGCAGATGCAGGGCCTGGTCCCGCTGGGCAGGATCGCCGACGCCGAGGAGATTGCCGCCGCGGTGGGGTTCCTCGCCTCCGACGGTGCGGGCTACATCACCGGCGCCGTCCTCCCAGTGGACGGCGGCATGGGAATGGGGCTGTGACCGACGAACACCCGGTACGGGTCCGGGAAAGGAGCGACCGAGAGACAGTGGACAGCAACGCAGCATTCGAGAAGTTCCAGCAGTGCGCGGTCGAGGTGCTGCAGGTACCGGAAGAGAAAGTCACCAAGGAGGCCCGCTTCGCCGATGACCTCGACGCGGACAGCCTCGATCTGGTCGAGCTGGTGATGGCGCTCGAGGAGTCCTTCGACATCACCGTCGAGGAGAGCGAGCTCGAGGACATCGAGACGGTCGGCCAGGCGTTCGACCTCATCACATCCAAGCTCTGATGTTGCTCGGCCGGACACTCGACGGCCCCATTGTCGGCCGGCCAGTCGCGGTGACGGGCCTTGGGGCCGTCACCTGCTGCGGGGTCGGTGTCGACGCGCTGTGGGAGCAGCTGCTCCACCCGACGCTCACCGGGGAGCGCCGGGTACCGGACTTCGACGCCTCGGTGTGGTTCGGTCCCAAAGAGGCTCGGCGTCTTGACCGGTTCGCGCAGATGAGCGTGGCCTCGGCCGAGCTCGCTCGTAGCGACGCCGGCGTGCTCGACGAGGACCCGGACCGCTCGGGGGTGATCTTCGCCACCGGGGTCGGCGGGTTCGAGACCCTGGCCGACCAGGTCATCGTGTGCGACCACAGGGGACCCGGCCGGGTCTCGCCCTTCCTCGTGCCCATGATGATGGCCAACGCCGGGGCAGCGAACGTTTCGATGCGCTTTGGCTGGCACGGCCCCTCCGAGGCGATCTGCACCGCCTGTGCGGCCGGTACCCACGCCGCGGCGGCGGCCGCCCATCTGGTGGCCTCGGGGCGCTGCGACGTCGCCATCGGCGGGGGCTCCGAGGCGGCGATCCAGGTCGTGGCCACAGCTGCCTTCACCAACATGACCGCGCTGAGCACGTCGGGCGAGTCGCGCCCCTTCGACCTGCGGCGCGACGGCTTCGTCATGGCCGAGGGCGCGGCCGCACTCGTGCTCGAGGCCAAGGACCGCGCGGTCGCCCGCGGCGCCCGCATCTACGCCGAAGTCGCCGGGGCGGCCTCCACCGCCGACGCCCACCACATCACCGCGCCCGAACCCGAGGGGGCCGGCGCAGTGGCCTGCATGGAACTGGCCCTGGAGGATGCCGGCATCCAACCCGACCAGGTTGGCCACATCAACGCCCACGGCACCTCCACGCCCCTCAACGACCTGGCTGAAGCCAGGGCCATTGCCAAGGTGTTCGGCTCACCTGGCCCGCCAGTCACCTCGACCAAGGGCCTCACCGGTCATGCCCTCGGCGCGGCTGGGGCCATCGAAGCCGTTGCGTCGGCGCTCACCATCTTCCACTCGACGATCCCACCGACCGCCGGCCTCGAGCAGCTGGACCCTGAGATCGGCCTCGACGTGGTGGCCGGCGAACCTCGCCCCTTCACCCCGGCCCCCGTGATCTCGAACTCCTTTGGCTTTGGCGGCCACAACGGCTGCCTGGTGTTCGTCCCCCCGAGCTGAGGGCGATCAGCCGGGCTCAGGGACCGATCGCCGTTCGGAGCTCGCCCACGAACCGCGCCGCGCCATCGGGGCCGGCCCCCTCGAGCAGCCGGCGGACCAGCGCCGAGCCGACGACCACCCCGTCGGCGACCTCGCTCATCGCCGCGGCCTGGTCGGGTGTGGAGATGCCGATTCCGGCGCACACCGGCAGGTCGCTCACGGCCCGGACCCGGCCGACCAAAGCCGGGACTGCCTCCCCGAGCTCGTCGCGCTCGCCGGTCACCCCCATCCGGGCGACCGCGTAGAGAAACCCGCGGGCTCGGGCAGCCAGCGCCGCCACCCGCTCGGGCGGGGTTGGTGGGGCGACCATGAGGACGGTCTCGACACCGGCGTCGTCGGCGGCGGCCGCCCAAGGCCCCAGCTCCTCGAGGGCGAGGTCGGGTACCAGGGCGCCCGACACCTCGGCCGCCACCAGGGCTGCGGCGAAGCGACGGTGGCCGGCCCGGAAGACGAGGTTGTAGTAGGTCATGACCACGACCGGCACCCCGAGGTCGGCCGAGGCCAGCTGGTCGAGCACTCCTGAGACGGTCGTCCCCCGGTCGAGTGCGGCCAGCCCGGCGGCCTGGATGACCGGCCCGTCCATCATCGGGTCCGAGAACGGCAGTCCCACTTCGATGGCGTCGGCGCCGGCGGCCGCCACGGTCTGGAGCACCGGCACCCAGTCCTCGACCATCCCGGCCATCACGTAGGGGATGAGCAGCTTGGCGCCTCGGTCGCGCCGGGCCCGCAGGGTTGGTTCCAGGCCCGCGGCCCGGACTCCGCTGTCGTTCACGGCGCCGAGCGGCGACCAAGGTGTTCGCGGACTTCGGCCACGTCCTTGTCGCCGCGGCCCGACAGGGTGACGAGCACCTTCGAGCCGGGAGTGATCGACCGACCGGCCTCGGCCACCACCCAGGCCAGAGCGTGAGCCGGCTCCAGGGCCGGGATGATCCCCTCGGATCGGGCGAGGAGGCCGAAGGCGTCGAGTACCGCCTCGTCGGTGGCCGTCACGTACTCGGCCCGTCCGGTGGCGCCGAGGTGGGCATGCTCGGGGCCGATGCCCGGGTAGTCGAGCCCGGCCGAGATCGACTCGGCTTCCAGGATCTGGCCGTCCTCGTCCTGGAGCAGCCGCGACCGCATCCCGTGGAGCACGCCGGGGATGCCGTTGGTGGCGGCCGCACCGCCAGCCGCCTCCACTCCAACCAGGCGGGCTTCGGTGTCGACGAAACCGGCGAACGTGCCAGCGGCGTTGGAGCCGCCACCCACACACGCGACGACGACGTCGGGCGGCCCGCCCAGCAGTTCGTCGCACT
>JBEDUR010000064.1:0-5890 GCA_040414865.1 Acidimicrobiales bacterium | reverse complement strand
CGGGGCCCACAACCGGCGCAACGCCCTCATCGCCCAGCAGACGATGCTCGCCCTGGGGGTCGAGGCAGCGGACGACGAGGACGCCCTGGCCGAGGCGGCCCAGGGCTTCCAACCCCTGGAGAGCCGGCTGGCCGAGATCGGAACGGTGGCCGGGGTCCGCTTCGTCGACGACAGCCTGTCGACCAATGCTCTGTCGACGATGGCTGCGCTGGACGCCTTCGGTGGCCGCCCGGTCGCCCTGATCGTCGGCGGGGCCGACCGGGGCATCGACTATTCGCCGCTGGCCGAGCACATTGCCGGGCGCGTCGACCCGACCTTCGTGGCGACCCTGCCGGCCAATGGCCGGCGCATCCACGAGGCGCTCGACAACGCTTTGGCCCGGACACCGCGGACCGACATCGCCGTGGTCGACACTGGTGACCTCGACCGCGCGGTCGAGCTCGCCCTCTCGTGGGCCGAGCCCGGGGCGGTCGTCCTCCTGTCCCCGGGGGCGGCCAGCTTCGGCCAGTTCGCCAATTACACGGCGCGGGCCGACGCGTTCCGGCGGGCGATGGATGCAGCGCGTTAACCAGCGAGCCCGTCCGGTGGCAAGAGCACGCTCGGGTTCAAGATCCCCCCGGGATCGAGCGCGGCCTTGATCGCCCGAAAGGCGGCGAGCTCGGCGGCCGAC
Organism: Acidimicrobiales bacterium; assembly: GCA_040414865.1. GTDB lineage: Bacteria > Actinomycetota > Acidimicrobiia > Acidimicrobiales > RAAP-2 > Palsa-461. Next base: position 5,220 of record JBEDUR010000064.1, on the reverse strand, counting down.
CGGCTGAGAGAGAGCCACTGGCGCTTGGCCGTCCCGATCCCGTGCTCGGCGCTCACCGAGCCCCCGAGCGCAGCAGCCAACGAGAGCACGGCGTCGTCCACGACCTCGTCGTCGGGATCGAGACCGGTCACGTTCACGTGCACGTTGCCGTCGGCGGCATGGCCGAACAGCCACACCTCGGCCGCCGGCCGCACCGACGACACCGTCTTTGGGACCCGCTCCACGAACTCCGCGAGAGCGGGGATCGGGACCGACACATCGAGCTTGTGCGGGGTCCCCCGATGGCCGATCGCCTCGGTGTGACCCTCCCGGTAGCGCCACAGCTCGGCCCCGCGGACGGGGTCGGCGGCCACCGCGACATCAGCCACCGAGGCCACGGCGGCGACCGCCTCGGACAGCTCCTCGGTGGGGTCACGGTCGTCGCTCGCCTCGACGAGGAGATAGGCGGCGTGGGGGCGGTTGAAGGGATCGGGCAGCCCGGAGTGTTGGCGGACGAGGGCCATTCCCGGCTCGAAGAACAGCTCGACCGCCGACAGGGACCCGAGCGCGCTGCGCAGGGAGGTAGCGGCGGTCACCGCGTGCTCCGGGGCGTCGAACGCCAGCAGCGCCACCACCCGTTCGGCCGGCGAGTGCACCAGCCGCAGCCGAGCAGCGGTGAGTATCCCGAGGGTCCCTTCGCTCCCGCACATGAGGCCGGGCAAGTCGTAGCCGGTGTTGTCCTTGAGGAGGCCACTCAGACGGGTGATCACCTCGCCGGTCCCGAGTACGACCTCGGCCCCGAGGAGTTGGGCCCGGGTGTCGCCGTAGCGCAAGACCCGGATCCCGCCGGCGTTGGTGGCGACCGATCCGCCAACCGTGGCGCTGTCCCGGCTGGCCAGGTCGACTCCGTAGGCCCATCCCCGGGCCGCGGCCGCCTGCTGGACGCGGGCGATGGACACGCCCGCCCCCGCGTTCAGCTGCCCGGCTGCCCAGTCCGGTTCAACGGTGTCCAGCCGGAGCAGGCTGCACACCACCTCGCCGGCCAGCGGAACCGCGCCGCCGGAAAGCCCGGTGTTGCCCCCCTGGAGGGCGAGGGACACCCCGTGGCGGCGACACAGCCCGACCACCGCCGCGACCTCCGCGGTCGAGCCGGGCCGCAGCACGGCCGGGGTTGACCCGTGGAACCGTCCGGTCCAGTCGGTCGCGTAGCCGGCGACGACGTCCGGGTCCACCAGGACGTGGCGACGCCCCACCACCTCGGCGGCCTCGCCGAGAAACGCCGGGTCGATTGGTCCCATCACCCGATGCTGACACGGAGCGCGCCTGACCCGTGAACGGGGACAGAGACCCTGTGGCACCATCTTTCGTCGTGACCGCGCCCGTGTCGCCGTCGGTTGGGCGCCGGCTCCCGTCGGCGGTGCTGGCCGCGCTCGCGTTGGCCACGTGGGCCTTCATTGGCTTCTATCTCTTTCACTGGGGGGCGACCTGGGCGCTGGACCTGCGCGTCTACCGGGCCGCGGCCTCGAGCCTGTGGCACCACGGGTCGCCGTACACGACCGCGTACACCTCGAACGACCTGCTGTTCACATACCCGCCCTTCGCGCTCTTGGTCCTGAGCCCCCTCTCGTTCGGGTCCCTGGCCCTGGCCAAGGCGTTGTGGTGGTTGGTGAACGGGGTCGCGCTGGTCGTGGTGCTCTTCGTCGGCATCACCACCGCCGGTCCCTCGGTGGCAAAGCGGCGGGCGCTGCTCTTCGCCGCCGCCGGCGGCGCCGTCGCGACCATCGCGCTCGAGCCGTTGCGCAGCAATCTCGACTACGGCCAGGTGAACCTGGTCCTCATGGCACTGGTCGTCCTCGACCTGCTGGTCGTCCGCGGCCGGGGGCGCGGGGTCCTGGTAGGCGTGGCCGCCGCGCTCAAGCTCACTCCTCTCGTCTACCTCGCCTACTTCCTCGTTCAGGGGGACCGGCGCTCGGCGCTGCGCGGCGCCGGTACTTTCGTCGGGCTGGGCGTGCTCAGTTGGGCCGTCCTCCCGTCTCAGTCCGCTCGCTACTGGCTCCACGACGCCTTCAGTCCCGGCCGGACCGGCCCCGTCGGCAGCGTGAGCAACCAGTCGTGGAACGGGCTCGTGCACCGGCCGCCGTTCCACGCCGGGCCGGCGGGGGTCGCGTTGTGGGCGTTGCTGTCGGCGGTGACCGTCGCCGTCGGGGTCGTCGCCGCCCGGCGTCGGATGCAGGCCGGTCGGCGGGTGGACGCAGTGCTGGCCCTCGCCCTGGTCGAGCTGCTGGTCAGCCCGATCTCGTGGTCGCACCACTGGTCTTGGTTGGTGCTGGCCCCGATCGTGGCCTGGTCCGCCTGGGCCGATCGGCCCGTGCGGCTGGCGTGCCTCGTCGGACTGGGGATCGCCTTCGCCGAGCCCTACTGGTGGCCGGTCGGCGGCTGGCTGGGGGCGATCTTCGCCGACTCGTTGACCCTGGCAGGCGCAGCGCTGCTCGCCGCCTTGGCCCGACATCCGTCGAACAGCTCCGCCGGGGCCGGGGCCTTTGCCGGGTGGGCTCGACGCCACCCGGTTCCCGAGACGACCGAAGGGAAGGCCTGAAGCCGGCCCGGGTCAGGGCTCAGCGCCGAAGCTCAAGCCCGGCCATGGTGCCCTCGGCCCGCCAGTCGGCCAGCAGCTCGAAGAAGGCCATCGCTCCCTTGCCGTAGGAGCTGCCCAGGAAGCCGGCGTCGCTCGGCTGGCCCTCATTGTTGTAGTAGCCGCGGGTGCACTGCTCCCGGAACGCGCACATGCTGCGGGCTGCTTCGGCCAGAGTGGCGAGCCAGGCGCGCTCGGCCTCTTCGGTCGCCTCGAACGATCCGAGATTGGTGTCGAGCGCGTGGCGCACGATGTGCGCAGCGTGACGGCTGGCCTCGTCGAGCAGGTGCGGGTAGTTCACCGTGAACCCGCCCTGGGCGTGGCCGAGGATGAGCATGTTGGGGAAGTGATGCACGTGCATCCCGTGCAGGCAATAGCGCAAGTCCAGAAATGGGCATCGACGTAGTCGGTAGCAGTGGCTACAGTAGTTGCACTTCGAGCAGGGAGGATATCCATGACTCGTAGGGGAAGGCGATGGCTGGCCTTGGCCAGTTCCGCTCTATTGCTCGCCGTCGTGGCCCTGGCGGTTGCGGCCAGCGGAGGCGGCAGCGCAAGTGCAAGCAGTCCGCAGCCCCGGCACCACCCGAGCGCCCAAGGCACCGCTGGGAAGTCGAAGGTCCGCTACTCGCAAGGGTTTGACATCGACAACAAATCGAAGAACGACATCAAACTGATCAACATCACCGGCGACGGGAACTTCGAGGGGCGCCCGGCCGACGGCACGGTGGTGAAGCCTGACGGCAGCACGCATGTCGAGGTGCAATTCCGTGCCGCTTCCAACCAGGAGGACAGTGCCAACTTCGACATCCTCGGCGCCGATGGCAAGTCGATCGGGACGTTCAAAGCCCATATGCGAGTCGACTTTGTCGACGGATGGTGGTCCTACTGCGAGACGACGGTCGGGAGCTGCACCCCGGTGGCAGTCACTAATCCGTATTACCCGGTCACCCCCTATAATCAAGACATACGCACCATCGTCCTGAATGCTTCGTAGCGAACGCATTCCGTCGTCCCAGTACTCGGAGAGCGCCATCCCCGAGACGCCGACGACGTCGTACCCGCAGCGGCGGGTGGAGTCGGTGCCCACCTCGAACCCGGTCGCGAAGATGAGGCAGTCGACCCCGTACTCGGTACCATCGACCACCACCCCGGTCTCGGTGATCCGCTCGACTCCCCGGCCGTCAGTGTCGACCAGAGTGACATTGGGCCGGTTGAACGCCTGCAGGTACTCGTCGTGGAAGCAGGGACGCTTGCAGAACTGCCGGTACCAAGCAGGGTGCCTGCGTGCTCATTCACCGCGCGCGTGGTCGAAGCGTGGGAGCACCTGGGTGGCGAACCGCTCGAGCGAGCCCAGGAGCTTGACATGCGGGACCAGCCCGTTGTAGGTCCAGGCGAACAGCCAGTCGACGGGAAGGCGCGCGGTCAAACGCTCGAGCTGTCGGCCGACCGAGTCGGCGGTGCCCACCAACGCGAGCCCTTCGTCCAACGGGTTGTCGGGGCTGACACCGGTATCGGGGTCGGCCAGGCCGCGGGCGAACCCGAAAGGGGCGAACCAGGACGATCCGCAGAAGGCCCCGCTGTCGGCCCACAACGCCATCGCCTCCTCGTCGGTTTCGGCGACGATCACGTCCCGCAGGACGCCGATGCCTTCGCCCGGCGGTCTCTTTGAGACCTCGGCGTAGAGGTCGACGAGCCGGCGCTCTGTCTTCGGGTGCAGCGGGGGCAGTATCGCCGTCACCCCTTCCTCGGCGCACCACCGGATAGACGCCTCGGAGGAAGCGAACGGCTGGAACAGCGGGGGGTGGGGCTTCTGGACCGGCTTCGGCACCACCGCCACTTGGGCCACATGCCCGTCCTTGACTCCCGCGCCGTAGAGCCGGGTCGCCTCGAGGTCCCACTCGGTCCGGCCGGCCGGGATGCGCCAGTAGCGACCGTCGTAGTCGAGGAGGTCAGAGGTCCACGCGGCCTTGACGATGCGGAAACACTCCTCGAACGCGGCCCGGTTGGCGGCGTCGATCTGGTCGTGCTCGTGCGGGAGGGCCCCGTGGATGCCGTGGGTCTGCTGAGCCAGGATGTCGACCCACCGTCGTTGATAGCCGCGTGCGAAGCCAGCATTGGCCCGTCCACCGGTCATGCGATCGAGCATGGCGATGTCCTCGGCCACACGGATGGGGTTGTCCGCCGGGAGCACGATGCCGAGCTGGCCGACCCGGATCCGCTTTGTCTGCATCCCGATGAACAGGTCGAGGAGGACCGGGTTGTTGGAGATCTCGAAACCTTCGACGTGAAAGTGGTGCTCGGTAAAGCTGATCGAGTCGTATCCGAGGTCGTCGGCCAAGATCGCCTGCTCGGAGAGCTCGGTGAGCATCCGGTCGTAGAGATCGCCTCGAAGACCCGCTGATCCGGCTTCGATTTCGGATCGTCCGCCGATCGATGGCAGATAGAAGAGCGACACCTTCACGATCAAGCCATTCTGCAGCATCGCCTCACGGCCGTCGATTTGCGGCGTCGCACGCGCTGACTCCGACTGGCTCGTCTGCGGGTGTCCCACGTCGGGCGAAGGCGATCGCCGTCGGCTTGTGTCGTTACGAACCGGTCGAGCTGTCGAC
>JBEDUR010000063.1:0-31608 GCA_040414865.1 Acidimicrobiales bacterium | reverse complement strand
CGAGCCTCAGCTCGCGCTCGCTGCTTAAGTAGCGACGTCCTTCCGTTCTCGGCCCCACGGGGCGGCCAAGGGCGTCATCTTGTGGGGCTCACCCGATAGGTCGTTCCGGTAGGCCTTCGGGGACATTTTGACTGGATAAGGGAAGCTCAGTCGCTGGCGACGGGTCTTCCCCGACAAAGGTTCGCCAGCTGCGCTCGGAGAAGGCCCACTGAGGTGCTTGAGGACGCGGGTTCGATTCCCGCCACCTCCACCACCAGGTGTTCAGGAAATCTGCAACGCGGGGTCAGGAAACCCTTCGTCGAAGGTGGCAGCGGGTTGTTCACTCGCTCGCCAACCCTGAAACGAACAGATCGCCGGCCGAAATGGCCGGCGATCCGGCGTTGGAGAGTCGCTTGTTCAGGTGCCTGGACGCTCTGGCCTGATCCCCGACGTTCTCAGCTTCACGGGGCTGAGTCGGTTAACCCGGCGGTCAATCGGTCTCGTACCCGGCCGGCTCGGGATCGGCCGAAGTGGACTGACTCCCGGTGCCCGCCCGGCGACTCGCCCGGGTTTACGAGGGAGCATCGGAGATGGCTGACGGCAACGTGGCTCTCGGGCCCGGTCTCCGATGGCCAGCTCCCGTCGGCTGATCCAACACGGCATTATCGCGGCATGGACCTCGACGACATCGCAGGCGAGATCTACCAGTTGCCGCTCTCGGAGTTCACCATGGCCCGGGACGCCAGGGCAGCCGAGGCGCGCCTCGCTGGTGACCGAATATTCGCGAGAGACATCAAGGGGCTAAAGAAACCCACCGTGGCCGCTTGGGCTTTGAACTTGCTCGCCCACCAACGGCCAAATGAGCTTCGCCAGCTTGTAGAACTTGGAGCATCTCTCCACCAGGCTCAGGAGAAGCTGGCGGGCGACGAGCTACGCCGGCTGTCGCGCCAGCGCCTGGAGTTGGTTCGGGCCCTGAGCGAAGAGGCCAAGAATCTAGCGGAGGAGGCCGGTCAGACGGTTAGCAAAGCTGTATCAGAGGAGCTACATGAGACCCTAGAGGCGGCGCTAGCTGACGAGGAGGCGGCCGAGATGGTCTTGTCTGGGCGGCTCACGACGGCGCTCCAACATGCAGGACTTGGAACCGCAAACGTCGAGGCTTCTATAGGTCGCGTGAGAGCAGGGAGAGAAGGAGCGGGACAGGCTGCCACTGGAGCCCGAGACGCTGTCCGACGCAGTGCGCAAGCCGATGCGAAGGAAATCAGGAGGTTGGCCGAGGCAAAGCACCGCGAACGGGAGAAGGCTGAGCGAGACCTGGAAGGTGTTGAGCAGAAGCTGGCCAGAGCCATAGCCGATCTGGAGCGGCTCCGGGATGCGGAGACGGCGGCACGAAGCCGTCTACGAGAGGCCGAAAAGAAAGAGCGGGAAGCAGTACGACGTCTACAGTCCGATTAGCGAAGTCCCTTTGAATCCAAAGGTGTGTTCATAGCCGTTCCGGTTGCCAGAACCGTCCAAACTTGCCTCATAAAACATCGGCTGCGGTCTTCGAAAGGTGTGGCGATTCGACGGCTGCGTTTTACGCGCCTGCCGACCACTCGTGTCGAGACATCCCTCCTTAATCTGTGGGACCTTTGCGTCGGACGCGTTTATTCTTCACTTCAAAACTTTTCCCGCACACCTCACCAAAGGGTGTTCAGGACATTCCGAATCGTGGGGCAGCAAACCTTCCGCTGAAGGTGGCAGCGGATCGTAGATCCGTCTCGCCACCCCAAGAAACGGCCAACCGCCGGCCTTCGACCGGTACTTTGTCGTTAATGCCCGCCTTCAGACGGTCATTGTCGAGCCGAACGCCGAAAGACCGCTTCAGTAACCGACCGTAGAGCGGTCCCTGCCACGAGTTCACCGCCGACACCGCGCGCACCCACGATGCGTGGCGCCGACTCGGCCACGGCGCAGACGGCATCGATTCAGCCGAAAGCTGGTGAGGGGATGGAATGATCTGTGCCAAACCTCGATGTCAAGAAGGGCAGGTGGGCCATGAATCAGGAGCAAGCGTTTGTCCGAGCCGCGCTTCGGACCCCTAGGGCGGCGGCAGTTTCGGGAATCCTCTTTTCGATACTCCTTGCCGCAGCTCTGATCCTTCTAAACATTTCCATCCCCACGAACGTGATCCATCCAGGAGACTGGCTGACCGATCACGCGAAACGCACAAGCGTGGCGCTAGCGTTGAATCTGATTCCCTTCGCCGGCATCGCCTTCTTGTGGTTCATTGGGGTCGTCCGCGACCGGATCGGACAGCGAGAAGATCGCTTCTTTGCGACGGTGTTTCTCGGCAGCGGACTGCTGTTTACTGCAACCTTGTTCGTCGTCGCCGCGGTCGCGGGGGGACTTATCGCGGACGCTACCCTGCGCGCCGGAGCGGGCCTGAACCCGTCCACCTTGGCGGAGGGTCGCCAGATCACTTCAAATCTCCTTCGGGTGTATGTCATGCGCATGGCCGGGGTGTTCACACTGAGTACCGCAACCATCTTGTTGCGCACCCAGGTCGCCCCTCGATGGATCGCCCTTCTCGGAACCATAATTGCCGTGATCCTGCTGATCACTCTCGGCCTGTCGGCCTGGCTCTATCTGCTCTTCCCTGCGTGGATTGGTCTTCTCAGCGTCTATCTGCTGTGGAGGAGCTTCACGGACGCATCCGACCTGAACCCCGCATCATGACCGGATCGCGTTCTTCCTCCCGCCACGAACAGAGCCAGGATCGGCCTCCGACAATCGGATTGGTGAGTTCTAGCCGGCGGTGCTCAGGACTCGCCGGCGAATCCAAACGTGTTTACCCGGCGGTGTTCTGCGCTTGGCCAATCGTTGCGGGAACCGTCGCTCTGCGTTCAGGGACTCTGGCGCGAGCGCCAAAATGAACTCTTCGGCTGTCAGTCGACCGCCAGGACGACCGATAGACCAGACCGATAGTCTTCGAGCGTGGCAGGGTCTTTCTTCCTTACGCCGAGGGTAAACAAGCCGTATGTTGCTGTCCAGCAGTGGATCGCCCTTCAAGCGGAGATGTTGGCGAGTGCCGCCGCCAGGGGAGAACCCGCCGCTGTTGAGATCCTGCGTTTCGCCGAATTGGAGGCGCAAGCGCCGAACGCTCGTCTCGACCTCGACACGGCGCGGCTAGCTGTTGCCAACGACCATTGCTATCTGGACTGGGCAGACGCAATGGCTCACGGGCGCGACAGCGTCGACACCCGGTTCGAAGCAGCCGCCGACGCGGTGTGCTCCGGTGACGTCCACCTTCTGCGCCGCGTTCTCGACGCGGAGCCTGCGCTGGTGACGATGCGCTCGCCCTTTCCGCACCGCCAGACGTTGCTTCACCACCTAGCGGCCAACGGCATCGAGTGGGCACGGCAACACCAATCACCCCCTAATGCTGTCGAGGTCCTGCAGATGCTGATCGACCGAGGCGCCGACCCAGACGCCACCTGCAATAGCTACGGAGGGGGGCCCGGCACGACAACGCTTTGCCTGCTTGTCTCTTCTGCCTTCCCGGCTATCGCCGGAACACAGGCCCCGCTCGTCGAAGCACTGTGCGCATCGGGGGCGCGCACCAACGGGATCGATGACGACGCTCTACCGCTCTGGACCGCAGTCTCGTTCGGGTACACCGACGCCGCTGAAGCGCTTGTCCGCGGCGGAGCACGCGTCGACAACCTGGTCTTAGCGGCTGCACTTGGCGACCTCGAAGCCGTCCGAGTCTCCTTTGAGGCTTACCGCCATCTGCGACCAGAGGTATCGCGGGTCGAGCGCATTGGCGCTGAAGGACCGGAGTTGCAGCCTGAGTTTCTCGTCGAGTACGCGCTGATCTGGGCGGCCGCGCACGGTCGCCGGCCGATGGTCGAGTTCCTCCTCACGAAAGATCCGGACCTCCGGGTCACCGAACCACTGTTCCAGTCAACGGCTCTCGGTATGGCGCGACACAGGGAGAAGGATGACATCGTCGCCATGCTCGAGCCCCTCACACCCTCAGCCGGAGCGGGGACAGCCCAGTCGAGCTCTTCTGGGACTCCCACTGCCGGCCCCAGTTGAGAGCTGGGCAAGTCCAGGGCGTCGCGTAAGAGGACGCCGATCTCGGCCTCCCAGGGCGAGTTAACGTCGAAGATGACTTCGCGTCGAAACTCCCAACGGGGTGAAGAGCCGTCGGACACGTCACGAAATCGCTTACCAGGGGTGGTGCCAGGTGGCTGTTTGTAGAAGCCCTTCGACACGCAATCCAGCCCGATAGAGAATGTTCGGATGAGCAGCGCCACCAACGGACGCTGACGCGAGCTCGCCCATGGAGATACCCGAGGACATCTTCGAGCGGGTCAGCACGCTATGTCGGGGGCTGCCCGAGGTGACGGTACGCGTGGACGCCTCGCTTACCGAAGCGAGATCGACAGCGTACTCATTCGACATCCGCCGAAGGTCGTTCTGTTTGCTTATGGCACTGGAGGCCCCGACCGGTAAGCCCGTAACGCTGCTCGTGTTGCGTACCGATCCAGACGAGCGCGACGCCTTGCTGTGTATTGGCCACCCGTTTTTCGCCTCGCGAGCCGGCCGTGATCGCATCGGCGTGTGGCTCACCGACCACACCGACTGGGGGGAGATCAGTGAACTCGTGACCGAGAGCTACCGGAGACTTGCACCAAAGAAGCTCGCCGCACTGCTCGACTAGCAACGCGGTGTCCCGGTGGGTTTCCGCTCGCAGGCGTCTTCCGGGATACCGAATCACCCGTTCGCTACCGTCGTGCTGACGACCTCGTCATGAGAGGAGTTCGGATGGCGACATGGGCTGAATTCGAGGGTGCTGCTCCCCAGCTCTCGAGCAAGGGCAGGGCGCTGCTCTACCAGTACGGACCACCTCTGGGATACATCGCGACCGTGCGACCCGATGGCGGTCCCAGAGTCCATCCCTTCTGCCCGATCGTGGCCGAGGGTGGGCTTTGGGCCTTCGTCTTGCGACACTCGCCCAAATGCGCCGATCTTCGACGCGATCCCCGTTTCGCTATTCACGCGTTCTGCCCGACGGAAGTTGACGACGAGTTCTTTGTTCGGGGCCGCGCAGAACCCGCCGAGCCGACGTCTGATCTGAAGGAGGCGATCATTGCGGCGGCTCTTCCAGCCACTGTCGGAGCCGATCAGGAACAGCTATTCCAGCTCCATCTTGACCGCGTGTTGCTGGCCACCTACGCGCACCGGGGCCAATGGCCACCTTCATATGAACGGTGGTTCGCCTCTGACAGTTGAGGCGTCCCAGATCGCCGGCGGTCTGGCGATCTTGTAAAGGGATCCGAGACCCTGTCGCGACAAGGCCGGACGCATTCAGCCGCGCTAAACATTCGTGCCCAAGGTGCAGCCCTGAACTCCTGTCTTCCTTGGCGTGCTCTGCCCAGGCGCGAGCCTTGCTCTGTCAGCCAGAGACCAAGGCTGCAGGACTACGTCCCTGGGTTTGCCCTCTGGCAGGAGCATGTGGCTCGGACCCGTCGGTGGGTGGGGGCGTCGGCACGGGGCGAATGGGAACGATGTCAGACTGCCGATCCGCTGGGATGACCGTGCCACAAGACCGGTGGTGAACTAGCACCGTGGGTGAGGTCGGTCGTTGGTCAAGGGTGATTCGTCGTGGCATTGCTCGCGATTTTGGTGGGCCCAGAATGACCGGACGGCCACCTTCGGCGAATGGTGCCTCGTCGTTCCATTTGGTGTGGGAGGTGCCTTCCGGCGAGGAACTTGTCGAAGCGTCGGTGAGCTTGGTCGTGCGCGCGCTCCCGAGGGTGTCCCAGCTGTACTTCTGGGCGCTGCAGGTGTCGTTTCCCGATGGCGCCGGGGCCCACCTCGGGCTCCAATGGGGTGCTGATCCTCCCAGAAGGCTGCGCCACGTCAACTGGGGCGGTTATGGACCCTCTGGAGCGGAGCTGTCGGGAGGAGCTTCGAGGCTTCCCAGCTCCTTTGCCAACTCCAACACACGCGACTACGACTGGCAGTCCAGCCGTCCCTATCGGCTCCGGATCTCGCGGGAAGCCGGGCGCTGGGCTGGGTGGGTGGACGACACGCTCGTCCGTGGTCTGGACGCTCCGGGTGACACACTCCAGAGTCCGGTCGTCTGGTCTGAGGTTTTCGCCGATTGCGGCGACCCGGCGGTTTCTGTCTACTGGTCCGACCTTGAAGTGGTCACTCAAGCGGGGCGGCGTGTTGGGATCGACTCTGTCGTGGCTCGATATCAGAGCCGACACGAAGGGGGCTGCGACAACACTTCGTCGGACACCGACGGCCAGGCCTTCATCCAGACGACCAATGCCATTCGGAAATCGCGCCCAGGTGCTCTGCTGCGCGTGGATCGTTAGAGGCGGCAAGGCCATTTAGCAACACGTCCCCCTGAACGATTGGGGGCCTCTACGTCCCCGAACGCTTACCGCTTGAGTTCAAAAACCAATTTGAACGAGATCTGGTGAGAGGAGACCAAGCATCATCGCCTGCCGAACCGGCGGTATTTTGGTGGCAGGAAGCCGACCCAGCGGGGCCGGTGACCACTTTGGGCAGAGCGATCGGGACCTCGACTCCCGGAGGGGACCCTGAATTGGTTGATAGCGGCAAACGTCTGGCGAAAGACCTGGCGCGCCCCTTTCTTCGGCCACTGCTGGCTCGGATGGCTCACCTCCATGAGCGCATCGATGCCATGGCCGCACAGATGCAGGAGACTCAGGCCTTCTACGAAGTTCGCGCCGGGGATCTCGAGCGCCAGCTGGTAGCCATTCAGCAGACTTTCAACGAGGTGCTCGACGCTCTCTCGATGCAGAACGCCCTGGCCAGGGAAGCCCGCCGGGATCAGGCCAAGGACATGACGTCGATCTGGGAGGCCCAAGCGCGCTTCGCCGAGGCGCTGGCCCGGACCGAGAGCCGGCTCGAGTTCGTCCGGCGGGAGGTGCTGCTGGAGGTGGCCTCGGGCCGGAAGGACCCGAGCGACCTGCAGGCCCCCGAGACCGAGATTGTCGACACCGCCAAGTTCCACGCCCGGCCGCTGCGGCTGAACCTCGGAGCCGGCCACATTCCCCTCGACGAGTACGTCAACGTCGACGGACGGCGGCTCCCCGGCGTTGACCTCGTCGCCGAGGTCGGCGACCTCCCCCTCGAACCGGGTTCGGTCGACGAGATCCGTTCCAGCCACCTGCTCGAGCACTTCGTGCCCTCCCGGCTGGACGATCTGTTGGCCTACTGGTACCGGCTGCTCGCGCCGGGGGGCACGTTCCGGGCCGTCGTGCCCGACGCCGAATCGATGATCCGGACCTTCGTCTCGGGCGAGACTCCATGGGAGGATCTCAAGGAGGTGACCTTCGGAGCTCAGGAGTACGCCGGCGACTTTCACTTCACGATGTTCTCCCACGACGACCTGGTCACGACGCTGACCGACGTCGGGTTCACCGACGTGAAGCTGGTCGAGGTCGGCCGGCGCAACGGGGTCTGCCTCGAGATGGAAGTCGTCGCCCACAAACCCGAGCACGACTGACCGCTCGGGTGCCCACTCCGACGACCATCGCCTTCTACTCGGGGGTCATCGTCGAGGGGGACGCCGTCTCGGCCAGTCTCCGGGCCAAGCTGGCGGCTTTGCGGAACGCCCGGTGGGAGGGGCTCCAAGTCGAGACGGTGGCGTTCTGTGAGTACACGAACGTCGACGACCCCGCCATCCGGGAAGTCCCGGGAGGCGTCCTGGACCTCGTCACCAGGCCCGAGTTTCGCCGCGCCTCTCTGCACGTCTTCGAGTTCGGTATCCACTACCAGCTGTTCAACGTTGCCCACCTGCTGCCGCCGGATCGCATGGCGGCCGTCTACCACAACATCACGCCACGCGAACTTGTTGTCGATCCGCTGGTGCAGGCTGCCATCGAGCGCTCGACGTATCAAAAGCATCTTCTAGCCCGGATGTCACACGTCGTTTGTGATAGCGAGTTCAGCCAGTTGGAGCTCCTGGACTTCGGTATTCCAACCCAACGGCTGAGCGTGCTCCCTCTCCCAGGGTTCATTGGTACCCGCCCGACCCCGCAACGAGGTCGACGGCCCTCCGCAGAGCCGGTTCGCTTCCTCTTTGTGGGACGACTGGTTCGAGCCAAAGGCGTCCTCGATCTTTTGGCGGCCGTGGCGCGGCTGATCGATTCGGGTGAGACGAGATTCGAGGTGGTCCTGGCTGGTCGGGTGGCCTGGTCGGATAGTGTGGTTACCCAGGCCATAACCCGGGCTCTCGAAGACCCGGCGATAGCGCGCTTCGTTCGCTTCATGGCTGACGTGTCGTCCGAAGACCTTGCGGCCGCATACGCCGAAGCTGACGTCTTCGTGATCCCGTCGTATCACGAGGGTTATTGCATCCCCGTTGTGGAGGCGTTCGGAGCCTGCTGTCCGGTTATCGCCTACGACAACACCAACCTGCCACTGGTCTCAGGAGGGCTCGCCGATCTCGTGCCGACGGGAGATGTGGACGCCTTCGCGTGGGCCATGCGGCGAGCGGTCGAGGGTTTACGCACGGCCCGATCCCAAAACACCTCGTTCATGGTGACGACAGCCAGTGGGTCGATGCCGGAAGAGGAGTGGCGTGAAGCAGTCCTGGAACGGGTCCGGGGTCTGCAAGAGGTCCATGACGACGGGTTTGTGGCTCTCGTACGAGATCTTCTTCGTCCCGCTCCGCTGGTACCGGCGTGACAGCACCCAAGGTCTCTGTCGTCGTCTGCACCTACAACCGAGCGGACTCACTCCAGCTCACACTCGCATCGCTCGAGCGCCTCGCCTATCCGTCCTTCGAAGTCGTCGTCGTAGAAGGGCCTTCGACCGACCATACCGGCGACGTGCTTTCCGCCTACGACGGCGTCGTCAAGAGAGTGCACACGGCCGAACGCAACCTGTCCACGGCCCGCAACCTCGGCATCGCCGCGTCGGCCGGGGAGGTGATCGCCTTTATCGATGACGACGCCATTCCCGACGGCAGGTGGCTCGATGATCTGGTGCCGGTCTTCGAAGACTCAGAGGTCGGCGCGGCCGGGGGTCCCGTGTTCGACCACACCGGATATCAGCTCCAGGCCCGGTACAGCTTGGCTGATCGCTGGGGTGACACCCACATCGAATACGGGCCCAGGCGGCTGGACTACTTGGACCATCCCGACACCTGGTACTTCCCGTACACAATCGGCACCAATTCTCTCTTTCGCCGCGACTATTTGGTCGCGTCCGGGGGATTCGACGAGAATTACGCCTTTTACCTCGACGAGACGGACGTGTGTCTGCGGCTGATCGAGCGCGGTTATCGAGTCGTGCCAAGCGAGCATGGGGTCGTACATCACAGGTTTCGCTCGAGCAGCATTCGGGCCGAGAACCGGGTCACGGTCAACCGCTTCAATGTCCTGTTGAGCAGAGCCTATTTTGCCCGGCGCCACGGCCTGCCCAAGTCCGACGAACTCGCCATGTTCTCCGCGTTCAACGAATTCGTGGAGTACCACCAGGCGGACCTGGCTGCGCATATGGAGGCGAGCCGCATCCCGCCTGAAGTCCTGGACCAATTCAATAGAGACACGGTCGAGGCTTGGAGAGCGGCGCGCGCCCGGGCCAAACAGCCGCCTCTCACCCGGCCGAGACGCTGGTTCGGTGCCGACCCAAAACCGTTCCTACCGTTCCCGACCACGCCGTGCGCGGCGACTCGGCTCCGGCTCTGCTTGGTAGTCGACGACTACCAGGATGGACCGGTGGCCGGCATTGGGCGAGTCAACCACGCCTTGGCGGCGGACCTGGCCGGCGGCGGGCACCTCGTCCACGTGATCATTGTCGGCAAAGGCGAGCCCAGCACCGTGGACCTCGAGGCCTGTGTGTGGGTACACCGGATCCAGGCCACTGAACACGATCGAAGCCCGGTTGATGCTCTACCTCAGGTCCTGTGGGACCGTGCCGCTACGGTCCTCGACGAGGTCCGGCGGATTGACAGTTTCACGCCCGTGGACCTGGTGCAGGTGGCAAACTGCAATGGCGAGGGGCTCGCCCTGATCCTCGACGGCCACTATCGAGTCTGCCTCTACGCCTACATGCCTCTGCTCGCCGTTGGCAACCACCATCACCGTGTCGATACGGGCCGACGCTAAGACGAAACGGCAGGGGCTTAGGCGATGATGGAAGCGTGGCCGGCGACTGAACCGGAACTCGTGATGACGCAGGTCCGTCTGGCCGACGCTGCTAGTTCAGCGACGCCATGGGAGCTCGCTCAGGCTGACGCTCGCCCGATCGTTGGAGGATGCTTCTTAGCTTTTGCCAGACCGAGCGCTCCAGGTGACCGCGCGTGGGCCGCAGCCGTCGCCTGGCGGCTGCCCTCGGCGACGCCGGAAGTAAGGAAGACGCGGAGAGCTGACTCGGCCCTAAAGGGCTCCGGACCCGGGTTGCCGCGCCAAGCCAGCGACGTTGTCGAGCAGTCGGTTGTGGCTGGCACCGTTTCCGCCCGCTACAAACCAGGGCTCTTGGCCCTCCGCGCAGGACCACTGCTCGAGGAGGCGGTCCGCACGCTCACCCGGTTGCCCGAAGTCCTTCTCATCGACGCCACGGGCCAAGACCACCCCAGAAAGGCTGGTCTTGCGCTTCATCTAGGCGCAGTGTTGGATCTGCCCAGTGTCGGGGTGACGCACCGCCCCCTGCTCGCCAGCGGGGACGTTCCGGTTTTGAACCGGGGTGCTACATCACCTATGTCAATCGACGGGTCCGTAGTGGCGTACTGGGTGTGCACTCGTAACTCAGCCCGACCGGTTGTGGCCCATGCTGGCTGGCGGACCAGTCCCACAACGGCAGCCGCTCTCGTGCTGGGATGCTCAAGTCAGGCGGCTCGAACCCCCATTCCTCTCGTCGAAGCCCGCAGAACCGCGCGCGAGGCGCGCGCCTTGGCAGAAGGTCGAGTCGTGTGACCGGATCGGGGACAAGTCCGCTAGTCGCTCGAGCTGCCACCGACACTTCGTCAATCGGCTGCAGGCCTGAGCGCTCGGACGTCGGCACCTCCAGCCCATCCAAGTAGAAAGCATGGGAGCCGAGAGCACGACCGTTGTGAAGCTGAGCGTTTCTGTAAGGACGTCGGAGATTGGCATTGACCGACAGCGTTCTGTACTTTCACGTCCGCAACAATGATCAGATTGGCTAGTCATGCAGTACCAGTCTTTGCGTTGAATGTCTGCGCATGGCTGAAGGCAACGTGTCGGACCGAACCTCGATCGACTAGGTCGCCGTGAGCCAATCGCGGGCTACTGGCTGGGTCCGGTCCCATCTTGGGTGGATCTTGCTCAGCGGGCTCCTCGCCCTGGCGGTCTCCGCAGCTTTCGTCGGAATCGGGATGGGCCCGGGGTCATTTCCCACAGTCAAACCTCGCCCGACCTTGTCCTCGCCCCTGGAGCCGGTGCCAAATCTTGACGCCCGTCCACCGATCCAGGGCCCCCTCCACGCCAGCGGCGGCCCGTTCCTTCGCGACAGCACTGACCGCATCGTCTTTCTTCACGGGGTGAACGTGGTGTACAAGCACCCTCCCTTCGAGGTCTACCCTGACCCGGGCAAACCATGGAACTTCACCGCGGCTGATGCCTCGCTTATGGCCCGACTTGGCTTCAATGTGGTGCGACTGGGCATGACCTGGCGCGGGCTCGAGCCAGGCACCGCACCGGCCAACGACCCCTCCATCTGCCGTAAAGGTAAGCCCGGCGACCCGCACCAGTTCAACCAGTCAGTGCTTGAGCGCTACCTCAGGCGGCTGTCGCAGACGGTCAACCTGCTCGGCCGCTACCACATCTTCACGATCCTCGACATGCACCAAGACGTGTACAACGAGATGTTCGACGGAGAAGGGGCGCCCAACTGGGCGGTCTGCACCGATGGCCTCCCGAGCGTTGATCCCCCTGGTCGCTGGTCAGGTGAATACGCTACGGCCGCCGCCGGGATGGCTTACGACCACTTCTGGAACAACAACGTCGTCGGCGACTTGCAGGGCCAGTTCGACATGATCTGGAGCAAGGTGGCAGCCTTCTTCCGTAACGACCCTTGGATTGCGGGCTACGACCCGTTCAACGAGCCCTTCTCCACTTCGCTCTTGCGATTTGGAGACGAGCACTTTGACGTCCAGCTCGAGTGCTTTTATACCGGGAAAACACATCCCGGTGAAAACAACTATGGCGCCCTCCTGTCCTGCCCTCCTTCGGACCCCTCTGAGGGCGTCATTCCCACGATTCTGGCCAGCGACCCGAACCATCTCATCTTCGACGAACCGGACAACTTCGCCAGCCGTGGCTACCCAATCTTTGTCGGACCGATGAACTTCCCGAACCTCGTATACAACATTCACATCTACTGCGGCGCCCGGAGCCCCACGACGGGCAACCCGACCAACATCACGACCTGCGTCTCCCAGGACACGCGCTCCCTCACTCGGCGAGCTGAGGATCGCCCCGAGATGGCGTCCCCCGCCCAATCCGCCGGCCCAGCCTGGTTCATAAGCGAATTCGGTGCGACTTCGGACCCCGCCTTGGTGTCCGCTTTGACAACGATGGCAAACGCCCATCTCGTGGGGTGGGTCTACTGGTCGTGGAAGTACTACGCCGATCCGACGGGTAGCGCCGCTGAATCGTTGGTCATGGCAAACGGAAGGCTGCGATCGACTTTCCGGGTCTTGTCTCAGACCTACCCCGAGGCCGTGGCCGGCCGACCGACCGTGGTCTCCTTCGATGCAGCGACGGGCGCTTTCCGGCTCAGCTACGTCCCGGACCACTCCGTCCACGCCTCGACTGTGATCTTTGTCCCGATGGGTGTCCACTACCGGACCGGGTATTGCGCCCGGGTCACCGGGGGAAAGTTAGCGACTCATGCCAACGGCGAACTTCTCGACGTGCACAACCGGGCGCGCAGCCGCTCCGTGGAGGTGACCGTGACGTCGGGACGATGCCCGAGTTGACACCGAAGCGGACCCAAGGATGACTGGGGCGCGATGAGCGGGGGGCCGTCAGCACCCGTCACGGCTGACGTCATTCGGCACGCAGCGCTGGAAAATCGGACGCCTCCACTCGACGCCGCCGGTTACGACCGTGTGGTTGTCGGCAACTCCCAAGCCAAGGGCCTCCGGCCGGTATCGTGTCCCGAACACAGTTGAGGCCGTGAGACCCGGGCCAGCTTCAGGACGAGATCGAGCTGGTGCCCGACTGTCTGTGAGCGCTCGTAAGCGTAGGTCCCCAGTGGTGTAACGAAGATTTTGCCATGCGCGCTCGACGCGCCGGGCGCTGCGGACGGATGATGGGGACGTGACTGATTTGGCCGAAGTGTATGGAGCCTGCGCCGCCGGATTCGAACCTGTCCGCGACGCTTTCGAGACGAACTTCCGCGACCATGGTGAGGTAGGGGCCGCTTGCGCCGTAGTCCTCGACGGGAAAACGGTCGTCGATCTGTGGGCGGGCTGGGCCGACCGCGAACGAACCCGACCGTGGACGAGGGACACGCTGGTCAACGTGTACTCGACCACCAAGGGGATGACGGCGCTGTGCGCCCACATCCTGGCCGATAAGGGCAAGATCGACCTCGACGCGCCAGTGACCGAGTACTGGCCCGAGTTCGGGCAGCGGGGCAAATCATCGATACCGGTCCGACAACTCCTCACCCACCAGGCCGGCCTTCCAGTGGTCGACGAGGACCTGCCCCCGGGCGCCTCCCTCGATTGGGAGCGGATGGTCAAGGCGCTCGAACATCAGGCACCGGTTTGGGAGCCTGGAGCCAAGCAGGGGTACCACGCGGTCACCTTTGGCTGGCTGGTGGGCGAAGTCGTCCGGCGAGCCGCGAACGCGAACCGATTCGGGGACTTCCTCGCCGGGGCGGTGGTCGAGCCTCTTGGCCTGGATATGTACGTCGGCACTCCCCCGTCGGAACACCACCGGGTCGCAGACCTGGTGAGAGACCCGCCAGCGGCTTCGCCGCCGGCTCCATCCCCGCTCGACGAAACGCCGGAGGCCAAGCTGATGCGGGAGCGGCTCACGGCGATGCTCACGCCAGGCTCTTTGGCCTCCCGTTCTCTCGGCCTGGCCTCGGTCCCCTACGCCGCCCACAACAACAGCCCCGAGTGGCGGTCGGCCCAGCTTCCCGCGGCCAATGGCCACACGACCGCCCGGTCGCTCGCCCGGATGTACGGCACCCTGGCGATAGGCGGGGAGGTTGACGGGGTTCGGCTGCTCAGTCCAGAGGCGGTCCGGCGAGCGGCGGCCGAGCAGGTGCGCGGCCCAGATGCCGTGTTGGTGATGGAGACCCGCCGCTCGCTCGGTTTCATGCTCCCGGTGCCCGGCCAGCCGGACAACCGTGGTCCTAACTCATTCGGCCATGGCGGTGCGGGCGGGTCGCTCGGCTACGCGGACCCGGACCGGGGGATCGGGTTCGGCTACACGATGAACAAAATGTGGACCATGGCGTCGTTTATGACGCCTGACCCGCGGGCGCAGTCCCTAGTGGCCGCCATGCACCGCTGTCTGGACTCCCGCTGAGGTCATGGCCCGTTCGGCCTGCCAGCCCCACTGATGGTCTCTTTAGCCTCTTCACCCGGACGCAGGGGTCAACGAAGCTGGCGCAA
The DNA here is from genome assembly GCA_040414865.1 of Acidimicrobiales bacterium. Classification (GTDB taxonomy): domain Bacteria; phylum Actinomycetota; class Acidimicrobiia; order Acidimicrobiales; family RAAP-2; genus Palsa-461. Next base: position 17,006 of record JBEDUR010000063.1, on the reverse strand, counting down.
CTGGTCTCCTTTGAACCAGCCCGGCAGTTGCGCTCGTCCGGGTGAAAGCGGTGGGTGAGCGGGGGTGAACAAGACCCGAGTCGAAGCGTTCAGCGACGGAGTCTTCGCCATCGCAATCACGCTGCTCGTCTTGACGGTCGCCCAACCGGCCAGCTATCAGGACCTCACCCACGAGCTCGGAAGGCAATGGCCGTCGCTTGCCGCGTACGTCGTGAGCTTCGCCATCATCGGCATCATGTGGATCAACCACCGTTCCGTCTTCACGCACCTCGAGCATGTCGATCGGGCCCTGCTCTACTTCAACTTGCTGCTGCTCATGACGATCGCCTTCATCCCGTATCCGACCGGCGTGCTCGGCCATGCCCTGGCCAAGGATCAAGGAACCCGAACAGCAGCTGTCTTTTATGGCATCGTGATGGCCGTCAATGCCTGCGCCTGGACCGTGTTGTGGTTTTACGCCTCATGGCACCGCCGCCTCCTGCGAACGGACTTTCCGGAGAGTGAGCGAGCGACAGCGACGCTGCTCTTTTCGTCAGGGGTCTTCGTATACACGCTCTCAGTCGGCGTGGCGTTCCTCAACGCTTACGCCTTCCTGGCCTTGCAAGGCGCGCTTGCGGTCTACTACGCCTTCGATCCGATCTCGCGGCGGGTGACCCGGCAGAGCCAACCAGATGAGGAGCGCAGGGAGGTAGTCGAAGGGAGCGATTAACAGCTCGCCGTCGGCAAGGCGATGGAAGGTGCATGAAGACGGCTCGTCGTGCTCACCCAGCGAAGTGAGACACAGCGTGCCATCGCCGGCTCCGGTGACTCAGGCTCGCCACCCCTCCCTTCGACTCGGAGAATAGATGGCCCCTCGTCTCTCGGCTCTAACACGCTCCACGGGCCAAGGGGTCTTGCTTTCACCTCGCCAACTCGCTCGATCCGCGGTGCCAGGACGTGGGACATCCCGAGCGCGCGGTAGAACACATTTGAGTCCTCAGCGATCCCAGTCGTGACGCCCGGAGCGACCACGACTTCTCTAGCGCCAACAACCGATTCAATCGGGGTGTCGCTTCCAAAAAGAACGAATGTGTCCAGCCAGTTCGGCAGCACGTTCTAGCGGAAAGAAGAGTCGAGCTCCGTCGAGTTCGATCATTGGTTCGGCTGACGGCAGGACAGTGGTCAGCCACCGGCCCCATTCCGGCCCGAAGAAGACGTCGTCATTGCCCCAGACGATCAGTGCCGGGGCCGGCAGAGCTCGCAGACCCGCTTCAAACGGTCGCAGCTGGTCTCCGTCCATCACCTCGACCAGCATGCGTTCGAACTGCACAGCACGTTCGCGAGTTCCAAACACGGGCTCCACGAAAGAGCGCAGGAGGTCCAGATCCATCGACTGCTCGGGCTTCTCAAGCGCTGCTGCGAATACAGCTTCCCGAGTGCCTGCCAGATCGGCGAGGAGAGCCGGCGCCGAAGGTGCAAGCAATCCCTGGGCGGCCAAGTCCACCGTGGAAGCAAAGGCCGGAGGTGGCATGTTGTCCTGGGTGTCACAGTTCGTGAGAACAAGACTGCGAACCCGTTGCGGATTGCGCGAGGCGACGACTTGGGCAATCGCTCCGCCGGTGTCGTTGGCAACGAGGTCGTAGCCCGACAACTGCAAAGCGTCGGCCACCTGCTCGACGAAGGTGGCCAAACCTGCCAGGGTGAAGTCCTCCTCCGAGGAGCTCGGTGTGGCACCGTGCAGCGGCAAGTCCGGTGCTACCAGATGGAATGAATCAGCCAATTCGTCCATGACGCCGTGCCACAGTCGACTGCTCAGCGCGACGCCATGAATCAGGAGCGCGGTCCGGCCGTCAGGAGGGCCGGCTTCAGACAGCCCAACCGTTCCCCTCTCCGTTGTCAGCGTGGTTTGTGTAACCGCCTTATAAATCATTGCGCCTCCTCGAACAGACCGACAGTCGGTATGTTATAGACCGACTGTCGGTCTGTCAAGATGTGAGCGTGACGTCAAGGACGGAGCGGGGCCGGGCCCGTCGAGCAGAACTCATCGAAGTGGCAAAGGTGCTGTTCGCTGAACGGGGCTACGAGGGAACCTCAATCGAAGCTGTGCTCGAGGCCGCCAGTATCAGCCGCGGCGCCCTCTACCATCACTTCGACAGCAAGGAAGCCCTCTTCGAAGCAGTCTTCTTGGACATCGAAGACGAGATCGGTCGGCGAGTCCTGAAAGCAACCGCCGGTCTCACGGACCCCATTGAAGTCCTGCGCGCCGCTGGACGGTCGTGGATCGCGATGGCCACGGAACCGGTTATCCAGCGCGTTGTCATCCTCGACGCTCCCTCGGTCCTGGGTTGGGAGAAGTGGCGATCGGTTGAAGAAGCTGGTGCGCTTGGAATGATCAAGTCGGTACTTGCCGTCATGGTGGCGAACGAACGCCTTGGCGAGGAGATGCTCGACCCGTTCGCTCATGTGCTATTGGCATCTCTCAACGAGCTGGCGCTGCTCGTGGCCAGATCAGACAACCCAAAGCGAGCATTGAAGGTCGGCGTACAAGCCGTTGACGAACTTGTAGATCGACTCACCAATGACTGAATCGTTCTGGCTCGTCGCGTCCGACCTGGGTCGTCTTCCGGCAGCTCGGTACAACGGTCCCGCAACGAGTCAAGATCGCCCAACCCGGAGTTCAATGGGTGGCGACGCCTCGGTTGGCCCGAACTACCACCGCGTAAGGTGGCCGCCTACCGATCGGGCGGATCGAGCCTGGCGGCCGATCCGGCTCCGCCTCTGCGCCCAGAGCTCAACTCGCGGTTCGTAGCTCGGAGTGCCACCGGGAAGTGGCGCTTGAGGGTGAGCATTCCGCGTCAGCTCCTTCCTCTAGCGAGCTCTTCTTGCTTGCCCGCCGATCCACTCCTTCGACCAGGCGGAATTGACCGGTATGCCCAGCGGCCACACCAGCCGGAGTGTCGACCACCGGAGCGACCTTGCGCTCATTCCGACAGTGACACTTCGTCAAGGTACGTGTCCCGCGCCGGCTTCCAACGGAGGCTCGACAAGCATCGGAAATCGACTTCGATGCTCGAACGTGCAGTGAGGGCGGTGTCGGTCAGGACGCCGTCAAGAGAGAATAATCAGCCGAGCACCACGCGAGCGTCGGCCACGAGGGTTGAGGCACGCTGGCTCATCGGGTTTTGCCCACCTGCCCACGGTGCCGGCTGGCGGGTCGAGACCCGGGACGCAGCTCGAACGCATTCCAGCTGCTGGACAGGCTGCGCCCACTCCAGATGACAGACTGAGTCGCCCCAAGGCAGTGAGCATGGCAGACTCGCAAGAGTGGTCATTTCGGTGTTTCTCGTCGACGACCATGAGGTCGTTCGCAGAGGCATCCGTGCGCTTCTCGAGCTAGAGGATGACATCGAGGTCGTGGGCGAAGCTGGCACTATCGGCGACGCTCTGACCGGCATTCCGGCCACCAGGCCGGGCGTCGCCATTCTCGACGTCCGCCTGCCCGATGGCAGTGGGATCGAGATGTGCCGGCAACTCCGTTCCGACAACCCCAGCCTGACCTGCCTCATGCTCACCTCGTATGCCGACGACGAGGCACTCCTGGCAGCAGTCATGGCTGGCGCCGCCGGCTATGTGCTGAAGGAGGTAGCAGGAAGCGACCTCGTCTCGGACATCCGCAAAGTCGCCAACGGTGATTCCCTCCTCGATCCAGCGCTTACTAATCGGGTGCTTGAACGTCTGCGCGAGGGCGCCGAAGGGGACAAGCGGCTTTCCTCGCTCACCCCCCAGGAGCGCAGAATCCTCGATCAGATCGCCCAGGGTCGGACAAATCGCCAAATTGGGGAAGAACTGTTTCTCGCAGAGAAGACTGTCAAGAACTACGTGTCGAATCTGCTGTCGAAGCTGGGCATGGAGCGCCGCACCGAGGCGGCCATCTTTGCAACACGCATGGCTAAGCGGCAGGGAGGCCAGTCACATCCAGGCCGCGGGTCTTAGAGGATCCGGCCTCAGGTGTGGTTGGCGAACGGACCCCGAGCTCGCCGACGCCCACCCGAGCCTCATCGTTCATCAGGAGGGCACGATCGCAGCGGCGCGAGATCGTAGGCGATGCTGCCGGCCCGTTCGCCAGCGGGATCGGAACCCGGCCGAGGGACTCTGACATGTTGGGGAGGCGCCCGGCGGGCCCAGAGGAAGGTCAGCTGTTGGAGCTGGCCACGCCGGTGCCCCGAGGCGGCGGCGAGCATGCGTCTTCTCACGGCGGGGGCTAGGCACCAGGACCTTGTCGGTCCTCGCTCGTCGATTGAAGTACTCACCGGCCGACCCAGACCGCTCGGGCTAGTTCGGTCCTGCATACCGCTGGCCCTGGCTACCATACGCCGCGATGCCCTATCGCAACATCGACGATCCAGCGAAGTTGCGGCGGCTGCTCGAAGCAGTTCTCCTCCTCGAACAGGACATCAGTCTGCCGGTGCTCCTCCGTCACTTCATCGAAGAGGCCTGTTCAATGGTGGGCGCCCGCTACGGCGCGCTCGGCGTCTTAAACGAGGATCACACGGCACTGAGTGAATTCATCACCGTCGGCTTCGACGCCCAGACTGAGGCAACTATCGGGCCAAGGCCGACCGGAAAGGGAATACTCGGATTACTGATTGAGGAGCCACACGCGATACGGATGGCCAATATCGCGAACCACCCCAAGAGCTACGGGTTTCCTCCCAACCACCCACCCATGAAGTCATTCCTCGGCGTTCCCGTCAGGGCACGAGACGAGGTTTTCGGCAACCTCTACCTCACCGACAAGATGGGCTGGAACGAGTTCACCAAGGACGATGAGGAGTTGGTACAGGGACTTGCTCTCGCTGCCGGAATCGCCATCGAGAACGCACGACTTCACCAGAGGGTAGGGCAGATGGCGGTGTTCGAAGATCGAGATCGAATCGCCCGGGATCTGCACGACGCGGTCGTTCAGCAACTCTTCGCGATCGGCCTCTCGCTCCAGGGGATCACTCGCTCGATGGAGTCGCCCGCGGTGACCGAACGGATTAACCGCGCCATAGCCGACATCGACGACAGCATCCGCCAAATCCGGGCGTCGATCTTCGAACTCTCCTCGACCAGCGACATTCAGGGGAGCAGGGCCGCCGTCCTCGCCCTTGTGGCCGACCTCGAATCCACAATGGACTTCGAAGCCCGGGTCTCTTTCGAAGGGCCGGTGGACTCATCATTGTCACCTGGCGTCCTCGAACATCTGCTCTTCGCGTTACACGAGAGCCTCACCAACGTGGCCAAGCACGCTCAGGCAACCGAAGCCCGCGTGTCGGTCCGAGTGAATGCGAGATCGTGCCTACTGCGCGTCCAGGACAACGGACGTGGCTTCAGTGCGAGCGCGTCGAGCAGCCCGGACGGCATCGGCCTCACGAATCTTCGAGGGCGAGCTGAGAAGCTTCAGGGCGAGATGACTATCGAGAGTTCGGAGTCGGGAACGACCGTGGAGTGGTCGGTACCGCTTTTGCATGATGGATAGACAGCGCTCCGAGTCGAAATCGCGCCGTGCTGCTAGCCGGTCGAGACCGCGCTCGTCAGTGCCGCCAATCTCCAGACTCCGCTCACGCTCGGCGGTTCGAGGGGCTGGCAGCGCACCCGTGACCGCAGGAGCCCTGGTGAGATCCCGGTCGATCTCGTGCAGCGCCCCGGTGCAACCGGAGGCCTTCGGCAGCGATTGGGCCGAATGACTCTGGCGGCGAGCCGAGTCGTTGGTCACCCTGAGACGAAGAAGGCGGTCCCATGAGCAACGTTGGAGACCTCGGACGACGGGTCGCCGAACGGCGCCGGGAGCTCGGGCTCAGTGAAAGGGAAGTGGCCGAGCGCGCTGGGATGGACCCGTCCTATCTGGCCATGCTCGAGCAGAGCCCCTCACCCCAGCTGACTCGGGCCGCGCTCTGGCGATTGTCGGCGGCTCTCGAGACGACCGTCGAGGTCCTCACCGGCGGTGGTGTGCTGGCCCCACCGGGCCGGGTTCGGCCCAGCAGTCAAGGGGTTCTTCGGCACCTGAGCAGCGAGGAGTGCAACCGACTGATCGGGCCCGGTGGCGTCGGCCGTATCATCTTCGACGAGGAACATGGCCCAGTAGCGATCCCGGTCAACTTCAAGATGCTTGGTCAGGACGTTGTGTTCCGCACCAGCGCCTCGGCACAGTTGGCATCGACGGTCGGCTCTCGCTTGGTCTCCTTCGAGGTGGACCATATCGACGACGCCCTCACTGAAGGCTGGAGCGTGCTCCTGAGCGGAAGCGCTCATGTGATCAACGACCCCGAGGAGCTCAGCCTGGCCGAAGGGCTCGAGATCATCCCTTGGGCCGGCGACGACCGGAATACCTTCGTTCGCCTGGTTCCCAGTGTCGTCACTGGCCGAGCAATCCGCAGGAACTGATCGTCGTGCCTGCGGAGTCGTTCGCGGACGCGCTGGTAGGAGATCGACCCGGAGACCCACCGTCAGCTGGGGACCCAGACCTGCGCCACCATTTCGGTGTGATCGATTCAACCCGACGACGCCGGAAGGATGCGCACCAATCGCCGCAGAGCGAACCGATAACCAGATGATCGAGACGATCGAGACCATAGCGGTCGGTTACGACGGCACGCCGGGGGCGAATGGAGCCGCTCGATGGGCCTTTGAAATGGCGGCACGACTCGGTTGCTCGGTTGTGCTCATTCACGCCAGTGGAATGCTCGGCCGAACCGAGGAGATCCAATCGGAGGCTGATATTGCGGAAGTAGCCCAGGTGCTGGCGAGCGAGTACGGCCTGGAACACGACCACGTCCGCTGGCACATGAGTCAGGGCGACCCCTGTTCGGCCCTGATGCGAGCGGCCGACCGACCGCTCAATGCCGAACTCGTCGTTGTTGGCTCGCGAGGGCATAGGGGTGCTGTCGGCCTTCCCCTCGGCAGCACGAGCCACGAGCTGGCTGAGCGGTCTCGGGTTCCCGTCGTCATCATTCCTGCACCATGGCCGGCATGAAGGCCAACGCTTCCTGACCACCGGTCTTGGCGGGCGCCCACTGACGGGGTATCCCATCGCCGGTTTGGGCGAAGCAGCGCGGAACCGTCGTTCGATGGAACCCCAAGCCGCGCACGAAAAGCTCGCCGACAGTCGACGCTCGAGCGACCTCGGGCGGGAAGGCTGTGCCCCCCGGGGCCCGGAAGCGGATCTTCGAACGCACCGGGCGACCGTTCCAGAAGCTCGATTTCGCCTTTCGAAAGAGGTACGAGAGCTAGCCGCCAACGGGTCCAACAGGGATCGCCCGTGTGGCCGGCGAGGCCCTGCCAAGGCGCTATCCCCCGCTGAGCGACCAGGGGTTTCGGGCGCGCACAGGCCCTACCGGTCGGCAGTCGAACGATCTACGGTTCCTCCAGCGATCTGCCGCGTGCGTCTCGATAGAAGTCCCTCAACACGCAGACCTGGGTGCCGTGGTGGCTGACCTCGTTGAGCATCGCGGCCAGGTTCTGGTAACCGAGGATTGGGCGTCCGCCCCAGAAACCCGCCCTCTGCTCCAGTTGCTCATCGGTGGCGGCCTGCAACGCCGAGCGAAGGTCCCTCCAGCCGGACTGGAGGGCCTCGACGGCCTGGGCCGCCGAGGTAAACCTCGGGTGCTCGGTCCTGTACGGCGACGCCCAGCCGCTATCAGAAGTCTCGGTTCCCCCCAGGTAGTCCAATTGGGCCGTCCGTCCCGGCATGGATCCGCAGTGCCACATGAGCCAGGCGATGGTGGTCATAGGCTCCCCGAGGACTGCCCAGTCAGTTGTCGTGACTGCGACGTCGTAATCGGCTACCCAGTCACCGGCGCCGAACGGGTTCGGTGTCTGACAGTCTTCACGTCGTCGGATGCTCCAAGACCCGGGAAACGGCTCCCAGAAGAACTCTTCGTCGGTAAGCCCACCCCAGACTCGCTGGAGCGTGAATCTCTCGATCAAGAACATTGACGTGAGCGCCATGTCAGCGAACTTCCCAGGCATAGGCGGAAGCGTAGAGGCACGGTGGAGATGGCGCTCAGCTCGCCTCGCGACGTTAAGCGCCCGGCCCGCTCGAAAGTCGGCGTCCAGACACTTCAGCATGGCTCACAGCGAGAAAGTGTTCGTGCGCACCTTGGACCCACGGATCCGGGGCAAGCGAACGAGCGTGAACTGACCATGCATCGGCGCCATCGGTGATCTCCTCGGCGAACCCCTTGAGCTCTACCACCCAACCCTCCCGGGTCTGAGGATCGATCCGCTCAACCTCGAATGCCACGTGGGCAAACGATCCATAATCAAGCTTTACGCCCGAAGCCGTACGGATGATGATCGTCCGACCATCGAGGGCGTAGTTGACGGGGAAGATCTCCGGACGATTGTCTCGGAGGACTGCCAGACGACCGAAGGCCTGGGTACCCAGGAGGTCGAAGCACTCCTCATCATCGATCACCGTTAGGGCTCGAGCGGAGGAGTCGTCGGTCATGTGTCCATCTTCGCGGTCTGCGAAGGGTGGTCAAAAGTCACCATCTCGTAAAGGCTCCTCCTCATTCCGCCGGTGGATTGGGTGAAGCTTGCTGGCACAAGGCGACCTCCCACCGCGGTCAGGCAATGGATGGCCGGCCGGGCCGAATCGGCTGAGTCGTCATCTGGCGTCACCATGTAAGGGTACCGGTGCTCCCCTCCTTCTACCCCGCGTAGATGTCGGCGTGGTTCGGGCAGTAAATCGGCGAGCCGTTAGATCGGCTGTTGTCCTCATCGGTGAAGGTGGCGGGCCGGGTTCGGAGATGAAGAGTGCCGAGCTGGGCGGCTGGCCGATGAGCCCATGAGTTGTTCGGTGTTCGGCCGCTGGGCCCCAGCGGCGGCGTCAGGCGACGTTGTCCACCGGGGAGTTCAGCCAGCACTCAACGAAACAACGAACGGACGGTCCCGGTGGACGGAGTGGGTCCTACCTACGAGGGTGGGCGGTCGTCAGGCGATGAGAGGCCATCGTCCCGGCGGAAGACATCATGGCCGACCCGTGTGGACAACCACTCGTTCTGGTCGAAGTAAGACGACGTGAGCAACCAGTTGGTGACAATCACATCTGCCTCGAGATCGAAATGGCCTGACCACGTCGTCACGGAACGGGTTTCCGGCGATGGCACCACGAGTCCGATCACCCCTTGCGAGGCTGGCCAGGGCGCCACATACCCACTAACGGGCTGGTCGATCTCGATGCCCCCCTCGGAGAGGATCTTGCCCATAACCAAGCCCGCATCGTTGGCGGTGATCGCCAGTCGGGTACCGAGCTGATTTTCCCAGCAGCCGGTGAGTGTGACCGTCGGGTCATTACGTATCGCCATCTCCCGCCTCCTACGATTTGTCCACAATGCTCCCCGAGAGCGGCGAACCATGGACAGAGGCAAAGGTCACGACTTGGTGCGTCCAGCTCTCGTTTTGGCAATGAAGACTTCTGAGCTACACAAGGCGAAGGTCCCCAAGGACCAGACGGTGGACCTGAGCCCTGGTCCATAGGGCAACGGAATTAGAACGCCTGCCCTGGGGTAATTCCCCGACGAGCGTTCTCGCGTCTCATCGTCAAAGTGCGCCGTACCTGGGCAAACGATCGCGACCACGCGGCTGACACAAACGTTTGGTTCGACTCGCTACCGGATGATCCGGTACAGCAGCCGCGTCCGCGGTACCGACCACCAGCCCGAGAATCGGTTCACAGAAACGGGAACCGGTTCACACTGAATGCTGCGGGTGCGGCTCACCGGCGTCTGATGGTCACCGCCACTCTGCGCTTGTTTCAGGGTCAAAGCACACGTGTTCACTCCATAGTTGTCGATCCCCACGGGACGTAAACCCACAGACGCGGACCGTGACTTGATTTGCCAAGGATTTGGGGACTCATCGGACTTTGGTAGGCCATTCGGCCCGTCGAGAGGGTCTTCCAGGGCACTACCCCGTGGCCGTGTTCCTAGAGGCTTACGGCTTCTCGATCTTCGGGCAGATCGCTTTTCAGCGGGGGCTCGTGTGCTTCATCTTCGCTGGGCTGATCCCGCTCGCGCCTGGGCTCTGGCAGGCTCGTCCGACTCGGGACGACATCGAGCTGCTTCCCGGCAAGGCGACACAGGCCGGGGCTGCCATAGCAATGGTTGAGGACATTGCTGACCCTGGCCGTCGCGCCTGCGTCGCTGCTCGACGAGCGCGAAAGGGGCTCAGATGACCAGTCTGGGCGCAGTGAACGAACCGGGTGCGTCGCCCGTGTTGACAGTAGCGCTCGGCTCGAACAAGAGCAGGGTCGTCTCGGCGTCGGCTTGCGGCTGGTGACGGCACCCGCGAGGCACAACGAAGGTATCGCCAGGGCCTAATACAACCTCGCCGTCGTCCATCCTGATGGCGAGTGATCCCGACAGAACGAGGAAGAACTCGTCGGTCTCCGGATGGCTGTGCCAAGCGAATTCTCCCAGCACTTTGACCACCCGAACGTCGTAGTCGTTGACCACGGCAACCGTTCGGGGCGACCAGTGCTCATCGAGATCGGCGAGCACGGCATTGAGACTACGGGGTCCAGGATCCGCCATCGTGACAAATGATGTCTCACAATCGAGCTGCTGTCTTCTTCATGCCGGAAGGGCCTTTCAGAAGTCGACCAGCTACACAATCGAGTGGTCCGCAAGCCGGAATGGACCTGATCGACTCAAGAGTTAGGGCGGTCCATTGTGGGCTCACGAGGTTTGAGACGGCTCCGCACGAACGCCGTTAGGACGACCAGCGTCCCACGGAGATGGCGAATCTGGTCTTCAAACCCTGGAGCCAACAGCATTGACCAAGAAGGCACGATGGTCGATGCTGCTTGTATGACACGGTGGCGCACGTCTGCGTCGCCAACTCATAGCCCACCACGAGCCATCAGATTTCGGACAACGATCGAAATCAACGAGGAGGGTTGCCCGATGAGCACACCGACAGCCAGCTCTAACGCCGAGGACGAAGCACCGAGCACCGGTCACCCTGGACATGGCCAGGTTGTATACCTCCAGCTCCCGGCGACTGACGTGACGGCATCAGCTGCGTTCTACGCAGGGGTCTTCGGCTGGGCGGTCGACGCTGATCGGTCGCGCTTCTCGGCACCAGGGATCATCGGCGAGTGGACGACCGACCGGCCGCCAGCCAGAGATGCTGGGCCCGTCGTCTGGATCCTGGCCGACCAACTCTTCCCCGTGCTGCTTGCGATCGAGAGCCACCGTGGGCGCGTGGTCGACCCCCCAGTAGCAGACGGGGGCGAGCGGTACCTGGTCGAGTGCGATGACCCTGCCGGCAACCGGATCGGCGTCGCTGTCCCCATTCGACGGGTGACCCAGGCCCAGACGCTCATCGCAGTGCGGGACGTCGAGGCATCAAGCCGCTGGTACCGGACGCTGCTCGGCCTGCGCAGCGGCCACGGTGGCTCTGTCTACGAGCGTCTGCTCGCCGGCGACACCCTTGTACTCCAGCTTCACAGTTTCGAATCGGACCACTTCCACGGCCCTGTCGGTGACCCCACCGGTGAGCTCGGCAACGGGTCGCTCATCTGGTTTGGCGAGACACCTGACTTCGACGGGGTCGTTGCCCGTGCTGCTGAGTTGGGGGCGACCGTCGTCCGCCCGCCGCTTCGCAACGCACCCGAAGGCGAGGGCAATGGTCCAGCTCACCGGGAAGTCTGGCTGAAGGACCTCGACGGTTACACAGTCGTCGTCGCCAGCCCGGATGGCGAGGTGTTCAAACCCTCCTCTAGCGACACGGTTCAACCGATGAGCGAGCAGAAGCGCGGCGGCTTGCCAGGGATCTGGCGTCGAGGGCAAGCATGGCGGCGACGCTTTCCACGTTGACCTGCGTTGCCACGAATAGAACAAGCCGACGGCCGGCGATCACAGAATTGGCTGAATGTTCCCGGCCTCGGCTCCGAGACTGCCGTCGAGGTGGTCGCGGCCGGGGAGATCGACAAGGAAGCGCTATTGCTCTCGTCACACTCTCTGTTTCGCCGCCGTCATACCTTTGACTAGACATACCGGGGTCGATTGACCCCACGAGATCAGGAGCGACCATGACCGGCTCTCCCACAGAGGGAATCAAGACTGTGCTGCATCCCGTGTCCGACCTGGACGCAGCTAAGGCGGTGTACGCCGCCCTGCTTGGCGTGTCGCCACAGGCCGATGCTCCTTACTACGTCGGCTTCGACGCCGCAGGTCAGCACATCGGGCTCTTGCCCGGTGGTGGACCGCAGGGCATGACCTCGCCCGTGGCTTACTGGCATGTGTCCGACATCGAGGCGAAGCTGGCCGAGGTGACCGCCGCCGGAGCAAAGGTGAAAGAAGCTGCTCGCGACGTGGGCGGTGGCCGGCTTGTGGCCACCGTCACAGACCCCGACGGAAACGTCCTCGGGCTCATTCAGGACCGATGAGCGTGGGTCACCGCTGCGCCGTCGTAATCACTTGCATGAGCACAACAAGCCGTGCGCGACTCAGTGAGACAGAACCGATCGGCGCCATAGAACCCCTTCGGTAGGGTCGCAGTTGATTCTCGACCGTGGCTGAAATCGAGATCGATCAAGTCTCGAATAGTTCGGCGTACCGGCGAAGATAGAGCGGCCAACCTTGGTCAGCGTCCACTCCTTCGCGGACACTCTCCCAACCTTGGCCGTGACGATCCAGGTTGCGATGTTCCAGTTCGACCCTGGTTCGTTCGGCGGTGTCCGCAATGAACCGCACCTCGACTTCGCTCGTCTTGTCAAGGTCAGTCTCGATCTGCCAAGCCGGGCTGATATCCCAACTGATCACGACCCGATGAGGAGGCTCGTAGGCAAGGACGCGTCCAAAGCGACATTCGCTGCCATCGACACCACGGTCGTACACATAGCCACCGACGCGGGTCTCGAATATGGTCTCGGCGATCTCGACCCCGAGCAGGTTGTGTTCGGGCGGCTTGAACCGGCCGAAGTCCTCGGTGAACACCCTGAACGCTTTGTCGATTGGAGCGTTGACCACGATCGAATGCCGGATACTGGTGGCCGATGGGTTTTGGGTCATCGTTTCTCCTAACTGGAATGTTCGACGGTCGCCTTGTAGGCGGCCAAGGCCTTGCCCCAATACCGATCAAGCTGGTCCCGCAGGGCGGCTAGCCCGTCAGGGTTGACGCGATAGACACGGCGGTTCCCCACCGCCTGGTCGATGACCAACCCGGCATCCTTCAGCACCCGAAGATGCTGCGACACCGCCGGACGGCTGATCGGTAACTCCTGGGCGAGGTCGACCACTGCGAGGGGGCGATCCGCGAGTCGCTCCACAATGTTCAAACGGGTGGGATCACCCAGCACTAGTAACGCCGACGATCCGTAAGTTGACACCGACGGTAAGTCTACCCTTACCTAAGTTCGAGTCAAGTGGTGGCGCCAACGAATTGGCTGACGGGCCTGGCGTCGGCAAGCAGAGTCAAATCACTTGGCTTGAGATCGCCTAGCCGCGATGGCGGCGGGTCGTGGAAGCTCGGCTTGAGCACACAGGAGCGAGTACGCCATCAAAAGTCCAAGCGACGCGTGGCTCGAGGAACTCGAAGGACGGACTCCTCGGGTGTCTAAATGACACCTCTAGGCTTATTCGCAAGCTGAGGAGGCCTCATGGATGAACTGTCGAGACGGGCGCGAACACTAGCGGCGACGCTGGAGCCGATCGCTGGCCAGGTGTACTTCGCCCCCGAAGCTCACGCCGGGTATGAGCGCCTCGGGTTCGGGCCCAGTCCGGGCCAATTCGCCGGGGTGCCCGCTCCGGAAATGGCCGCGTACTTCACATCGCGCGGTTCGGTGATGGGACATGTGCCCGGCAACGTGGTGGCCGCAGCCTTCGGGGTGTTCAACCCCACAGTTGTCATCGATGCGGTCGATCACGGTTGGTCGCTTACAGACGCAAAGACGATTTGTAACGCTAGAGACGAGGGTGGCACCGCCCAACTCGTGCGCATTCTCGGCGAGGAACCTGAGGGGGTCGACCGAGCCAATGAGCTCTTGGCCCGGGCTCTCGAACACCTCAGTCCGGAGGGCCGCCCGTTGTATGCCGGTCTCAAATCCCTCGATCTTCCCGGCGGCCCTGTTGGTGCCCTTTGGCGACGTACCGACATGCTTCGCGAGTACCGCGGGGACTCTCATGTCAATGCGTGGACCACAGCCGGCATCGGCGCGTGTGAGATGTGCCTTCTCACTGAGCCCTACTGGGGCCTTCCGCTCCGGACCTACAGCCGCACCCGGGCGTGGAGCGAAAAGGCGTTTGACTCGGCGACCGAGCAGCTCATCGAACGCGGGTGGATACGCGACGGTGGCCTCAGTGATAACGGCAGAACCGAGCGGGAGCGCATCGAGGTTGCCACCGATCTGCAGTGCAAGCCCTGCGTCGATTCCCTCGGTGACGAGCTAGATGAACTCCTCGCGATCCTCTCACCCTGGAGCGCGGCTATTCGAGCCGCCAAGGGGTACCCAGCCTCAGGTCCGCAAGACCTCGCCAACGCCGCAACGAATCGCCAGTAGATCGCTTCTTTCACGTGGAGGCGTGTGAGGCGGCAGAATCAAGGAGTCACGCCGACCGAGCGCCACGGTGCACGAGACCACCGCATCGAGCTCAGCGCCGGCGACGATGCGCAGGAATGACGATCCAGAGCCAATTCCATCTGAATGTCTGAGCGATTTCCGCGCCGGCCAGTACCGACTTCCAGCCCGCCTACCCCACCATCCGCGCAGACCTATGCCGGAGTACCTGAACCGACTGCTTCGACAAGCGTGAATCCGCGATAGCCGTCGGCCGCGACTTCGTCGCAGATCTCGCGGTACCGGCCGACGCCTCCCGTATAGGGAAGGATGGTTCTGGTTTTGCCTTCGATGTTGGCTCCGAGGTACCAGGAATTGCAGCTCGGTGCCGTCCAGGGAGTTCCATCCGAGACCTCGTGGACGTGCTCGAGCCAGTCCACCTGAGCGTTGGGGGTGGGCTCCATCATCGTCACTCCGGCTGACCGATGTACGTCGATGGCATCGGTCAACCAATCGACGTGCTGTTCGATGGACACCACCATGTTCGACAAGACGCTGGGACTGCCGGGGCCGGTCACCATGAAGAGGTTGGGAAAGCCCTCGCTCATCAGGCCCAGATAGGTGCGCGGACCGTCGCGCCACTCGTCAGCGAGCAGCCGACCGTCGCGACCCTGAATGGCGATGCGGGTCAAAGGACCGGTGAGGGCATCGAACCCGGTGGCAAGCACGAGGACGTCGATCGGAAATTCAGCTTGTTGTGTTCGGATGGACCCTGGAGTGATCTCGCTGATTCCGTCCTTGCGCAGATCCACGAGCGTCACATTGTCCCGGTTGAATGTTTCGTAGTAACCGACCTCGACAACGATCCGCTTACAACCAAGGTGGTAGTCCTTGGGGATAAGCGTCTCGGCGATATCGGGATCGTTTACGCGCTTGCGGACCATCTCAGCGAAGCTGTTCTCCATTTTCTGGAGCGCCTCAGCCATCTGAGCCCGATCGGCCGTTGTGAAGTTTCGGCGGTTCTGTCCAGAGAAGACCCCCGCGCCAACCGATCGGGTCCTTCCGTCTGCGGTCGTCATCGTCATGCCCGATATCCCCGCGCCTGAGGTCTTCTGCATGCTCCGGAGCTCGCGGTAGTTCGCCTTCACGAACTCGAGTAACTCAGCATCAACCGCTTCGATCTGACCAGGAAAAGAGTAATTGGGTGTGCGCTGAAAAACAGTGAGATGGGATGCGTCTTGGGCTAGCAACGGTATCGACTGCATCCCAGATGAGCCGGTCCCGATGATCCCGACGCGCTGGCCGGTTACGTCCAACCCTCCCATCGGCCATAGGCCGGTGTGCACGAGCCTCCCAGCGAACGAGTTGACCCCCGGGATCGGAGGGACGTTCGGTGCCGACAGGGAGCCAGTGGCCATGACACACCACGATGCTCGCAATCGGTCCCCTCGGTCCGTCTCGATCTCCCATCGCCGCGCTGGTTCGTTCCAGGTCGCTGCAATGACTTTTGTGGAAAAGCGGAACGACGGTCGCAGTTCGTACCGGTCGGCCACGTGATTGAGATAGCTCTCGATTTCAGGTTGTGCGGACATGGTCTCTGGGAACGTCCACTCTTGTTCGAGTTGCTCGTCGAAGCTGTAGGAGTACTCGATGGTCGGGACATCACAGCGGCATCCCGGGTAACGGTTCCAGTACCAGGTCCCCCCTACTTCCTCGGCGGCTTCGATCCCCACCACATCCAGCCCGATGCCCCGTAGCCTGTGCATCGCATAGAGGCCGGAAACTCCGGCTCCCACGACTACGGCATCAACGTCGCGAATCTCAGGTGCTCTGACTTGCCCAGCCGTATTCGCCGTCGTCATCGCAACCTCCGGACCTGGTCCGAGCAGAGCCTCGGGTCGGTACCGTACCGTCCCGTGCAACCGCACGAGGCGCCACTTTTCCATCAGCCCTGTTCATCATCAGAATTGGTCACCGGGTTGGGCCGGTCGGCACGAGCACCACGAGGGCTGGTTGGTGACGGCCCGCTCCGAGTGACCACCAAGACCAAGTCGGCTCGGAGCGCCAACCCAGTCATGCAAGGTTCCACTCTCTCAAGCGGTTCCGTGGACCTGACCCCTTGAAGGCAGTAGGTCACGGGTTCGAGGGCATTCGGGCCGCTCGGAAGCCGGCGATCATCGACGCCTATCGCCAGGGTCTCAACCCATTCGACAACTACGCGGAATCGCTCTCGATTGTGCCATCGGCAACGGCTTTGACTAGTCGGGCGTGGTCGCGTTCGTTCTGATCGGCGTAGAGCTGGGCAAACTCGCCTACGGCCGCCGCGAACTTGTTGCTCTTGCCCATGTAGCTGGAGATCGCCAAGGGGTCACCGCTACGGGCGTGGGCTCGAGCCAGGGTTCCGCCACAGGCGGTGCCAAACTCTGCGAGGGCCGGTCCGATCAACTCGATGTTTGGGACGATTTTCATATCTCGAAACTGA
>JBEDUR010000062.1:0-17645 GCA_040414865.1 Acidimicrobiales bacterium | reverse complement strand
GGACTCGGGACCGGGGGTCGGCGCCCGTCGTGCCGCGCAAGGGTGCCCCGGTCCGAGCCGCCCGGGTAGAAAGTGAAACAGACCGAGTCGCGAAGCCGAGGAGGAAGGGGTCGGGATGAGCGATGCAGGAGCGAGTGAGGCGCTCTCCGCCCTCTTGCAGGAGGACCGTCGGTTCCCGCCGACGAGGCAGTTCGCCGCCCAGGCCGTCGCCCAACCCGGCATCTACGCGGAAGCGGCAAAGAACCCGGTGGCCTGGTGGGCCGAGCAGGCGCGCGGCCTGCGTTGGGAGACCCCGTGGGAGAAGGACCTCGAATGGGATCCCCCGTTCGCCCGGTGGTTTGTCGGCGGGCGTCTCAACGCCTCGGTGAACTGCCTCGACCGCCACGTCGAGGCGGGTCTCGGCGATCGGGTGGCGTTCCACTGGGTCGGCGAGCCCGAGGACGACATCCGAACGATCACCTACGCCGAACTCCACGCCATGGTGTGCCGAGCGGCCAACGCCCTGGAGGAGATCGGCGTGAGGACAGGGGACCGTGTCGCCATCTACGTCCCGATGGTCCCAGAGGCGGCCGTGGCCATGCTCGCCTGTGCCCGGATCGGCGCGCCCCATTCGGTCGTGTTCGGCGGCTTCTCGGCCGAGGCGCTGGCTGGCCGGATCCTCGATCTCGGCGCCAGGGTGGTCATCACCGCCGACGGCGGCTTCCGTCGGGGCGCCGCGTCGGGTCTGAAGGCCAACGTCGACCTGGCGCTCGAGCAGTGTCCGGAAGTGGAGCGGGTTGTCGTTATCCGCCGCACCGGCCAGGACGTTGACTGGCAGGAGGGCCGCGATCTGTGGTGGCACGATCTGGTCGACCGTCAGAGCGCGCACCACGTTCCCGAGGCCTTCGACGCTGAGCACCCGCTGTACGTGATGTACACGAGTGGCACCACCGCCAAACCCAAGGGGATCCTGCACACGACGGGGGGCTACCTCACTCACGTCGCCGCCACCCACCGCCTCGTCTTCGACGTGAAGCCCGAAACCGACGTGTTCTGGACCGCGGCCGACATTGGTTGGGTGACCGGCCACAGCTACATCGTCTACGGGCCGCTGGCCAACGGGACGACCTCGATCATGTACGAGGGCACGCCCGACGCCGGTGGGCGCGACCGTTGGTGGCGGATCGTCGAGCGCTACAAGGTGTCGATTCTCTACACCGCGCCGACCACCATCCGGACCCTCATGAAGTGGGGCGTGGAACATCCGGCCGCCCACGATCTCTCGAGCCTCAGGGTGCTCGGCTCAGTTGGCGAGCCGATCAACCCAGAGGCCTGGATGTGGTACCGGCGCCACATCGGTGGGGACCGCTGCCCGATTGTCGACACCTGGTGGCAGACCGAGACCGGCGGGATCATGATCACTCCGCTTCCCGGGGTGACTGCGCCAAAGCCGGGGGCGGCCATGACCCCGTTCCCGGGCATCGGGGCCGACGTCGTCGACAACGACGGGATCTCGGTCGGCAAGGGTCAGGGTGGTTACCTGGTCCTGACCGAGCCGTGGCCGGGGATGCTCCGGGGTATCTGGGGCGACCCCGAGCGCTACCGGGAGACCTACTGGTCGCGCTTTGCCGGCCGGTACTTCGCCGGTGACGGAGCCAAGCGGGACGACGACGGCGACTTGTGGCTGCTAGGGCGGATCGACGACGTGATGAACGTGGCGGGGCACCGAATCTCGACCACCGAGGTCGAACACGCCCTGGTCGGCCACCCCGAGGTGGTCGAGGCCGCCGTGGTGGGCGCCTCCGACCCGACTACCGGACAGGCGGTGGTGGCCTTCGTCACGGTAGGAGGGGAGGGGGTCGAGGGCGATGCTGGCCGACAGCTCGTCGACGACCTGCGTGCCCATGTAGCCACGGTTATCGGCCCGATCGCCAAACCCCGCCAGATCCTGCTCACGCCGGAACTTCCGAAGACCCGCAGCGGCAAGATCATGCGCCGCCTCCTGCGTGACGTTGCCGAACACCGGGAGCTGGGGGACGTGACCACCCTGCTCGACCCCACCGTGGTCAACATGATCGACGAGAAGCTCCAGGACGCCCCAGCGCTCGACGACGGCTGACCCGGCTCCCGTCCGACACCAACCGTGGATGGACAAACCCGTTGTCTTCGCGCGTTGTCAAGGGTCGAATTACATGTAATAATGTAAGTATGTTTGATCCAAGAGACTTTTTCGAGCAGAGGAACTGGCCGGGCCGACGGGTGATCCGGCGGGGCCCTCCCCCGTGGGCAGGCGGTGGGCCGGGGCGGCGGGGTCGGGCCCGCGTTCGCCGAGTCGACGAGCGCACGACCGCCGAGCAACGCCAGCGGGCCGCCGCCTGGGTGGCTGGCAGGCTGCCGAGCGACTGGTACGTCGAGGCGCCCCAGATCACGGTCGACGCGGACGAGATCCTCATTGTGGGCCGGCTGGCCCCGGTCGACCTGCCGAGCGAGTCCTCGGCCGAGGACCGCGCGACGGCCGAATCGGCGCGGATTGGTGGCCACCGCGAGGAGACCCGGGACCACCGGGTGCGGATCGCCGAGGAGGCGCAGGGCCAGTTCGAGCGGATCGTCTCATGGGGCGCCCGCTGCGGGGACACCTTGGAGATCTTCACCTCCGCCAGTATTCCCGTCATGACCCGGCTCCGGATGCCGGAGCGCCACGTGCTCGACACGCTCATCGACGCGGGCGTCGCCCGTAGTCGGAGCGAGGCGCTGGCTTGGTGCGTGCGCTTGGTGGCCAAGAACGAAGAGGCGTGGATGACCGACCTGCGCCAGGCATTCGCCCACGTGGAAGACGTCCGCTCGCGGGGACCGTCGGGCGACAACTGAGCCGCGCCGCGGCGGCGCGCCCCGCCCGTCCGCGGCACACTGGTGAGCGTCGGGACACCTGACAAAGGAGGTCCGGTGGCGCATTACCACGAGGTGATGGAAGCGGCTCGCGCTCCCTACCAGGAGCTGCAGGAGACGATCCCCGGTGTGGCCTCCGGCTACGCCGAGATGCATAAGGCGGCCATGGGTGAGGGTGAGCTCCCGGCAAAGATCAAGGAGCTCATCGCCCTGGCCATCGCCATCACCCAGCAATGCGACGGGTGCATCGCCTCCCACGCGCGGGCGGCCGTGCGGCGGGGGGCGACCGCGGCCGAGGTGGCCGAAATGGTCGGGGTGACCATCCTCTTGAACGGCGGCCCGGCGACGGTCTGGGGTTCCCGGGCCCTGGACGCCTTCCACGAATTCGAGAGCTGACCAGGGGGCACGGGGAGCGCGCTCGGCACGGCAGAATGGAGGGTGAGCCGCTCGAAGGAGACGGGATGGACGAGGAGCGCGAGACGACCGAGGCGCCCGAGGAGCTGGACGAGGCGACGCGAGCCAAGCGGCTCGCCGACCTCCAGGGCCTGATGGAACTCATGCGGCCGGCGGTCCAGGCCGACGGGGGCGACCTGATGCTGGTGAGCGCCGATGTGGAGCAGGGCATCGTCGAGATCGAGCTGGCCGGCGCCTGTAGTTCGTGCGCGATCAGCACCGTGACCCTCCAGGGCGGGGTGGAGCGGATCCTGCGGGACCGCCTGGACTGGGTCACCGAAGTCATCGGTGGGGTGGACGAGTCGGTGGACGAGTTCGAAAGCGCCGCTCTGGGCCGCGGCGCGTACGTGCCCCGGTTCTGACCCCCCAGCCGGATCAGGCCACCAGGCGCCCGGGCTCGATCGGTCCGTAGCGCACCAACGGCTCGAAGAGATCCAGAACACTCCGGTCGCGGTCGAGCACGCCCCGCAACGGCCGGTCGGCCAGCTTGCGGGAGACGAAGCGCCGCGCCACGGCCGCTTTGCGGGCGTCACTTCCCTCCCGCAACCCCTCGCCGGCCTCCTCGAGCAGGAGGGCGGCCTCGGCCGTGTCGGCCAAGAGCTCCGCCAGCCGGCGTGACTGCAAGAGGGCAAGATCCTCTTGCGCTCCGGACAGCACCGAGACGGCCTCCCAAGCCTCCCGGCGGACTCGGGCGACCACGTCCTTCGCGTCGGCCAGAACCCGGTGGTCGCCAGCGGCCGCCAGAGCCCGGTCGATGCGAGCACCCAGGGCGAGATGAGCCGCGTCGGCACGGATCGAGCGACGCACGTCGAGGGCCAAGATGTTCTCCGTCCCCTCCCAGATGGTGTGGCATTGGGCATCACGCAGCTGCCGGGCGATCGGCCAGTCGTGCATGTAGCCGTTGCCGCCGAAGATCTCGAGGGCGCCGGAGGCCGCCCACAGCGCCACCCGCGTGCAGCGCATCTTGGCCAGTGGGATGAGGATCCGCCGCAGGAGCCGAGCCTCGTCGGGATCGGCGGCGCCGCGCACTGCCCCGGCGCATTCGAAGGTGATGGCCATGCCCGCTTCCAGATCGACGAGCAAGTCGACCAGGGTCTCGCGCACCAGCGGGTATCGGTCGATCCTCTGCCCCCACTGGGTGCGCTGCGCGGCGTAAATGGCCGCCTCCAGGAAGGACCGTCGGTGAATGCCGAGCCCCATGAGGGCGACGCCGAACCGGCTCGAGTTCACCATCTCCATCATCCGGTTGATGCCCCGACCGTCGCCTGGGGCGCGCGGCCGGGTGGCCGTCGGGTCGCCGCCGGCCAGCCACGCCCGGGCGCCGGCCAGCGTCACCTCGCCGGTTGGGACCCCGACCGTGCCGAGCTTGGGCTTCAGCCGCTTGATGGTGAACCCGTTGGGCGAGCCGTCCTCCTGTCGACTAGGCACGATGAAGGTGGCGAGGCCTCGGGTCCCCTCGGGCGCGCCTTCGGGCCGGGCAAGGACGATGAACACGTCGGCGTCGACGTTCGAGCAGAAGTGCTTGTCCCCGAAGAGCAGCCACTCGCCCCCGTCGGGCACGGCCCGGGTGGTGTTGGCGCCGACGTCGCTGCCGCCCTGCCGCTCGGTGAGGAACATCCCGCCCTCCCAGGCCTCGACGGGCTCGGGGCTGGTGAGCCGGGAAACGAACAGATCTCGGATCGTGGGCGGGGCGTAGCGCTCAACGATGTCGACCGCACCGCCGGTCATCCCGAGGGCGCAGTAGGCGGCGGTCTCGCACTGGCTGAGCAGGTAGGCCCGCGCCGCGGTCACCACCGCGGGCACCGGGCGACCGGTCTGACGCTCCAAGCCGACGAAGCCGGTGCGGACCAGGTCCGCCTTGTTGGCCGTCCAGGCCGGGTGATGGGCGACCTCGCCCACGTCGTAGCCCCAACGGTCGTAGCGGTGCAGGACCGGGCCGTTGGCGTCGGTGACCTCGGCCCGGGCCGCCAGCGTCATGCCCACGAGCTCGCCGTAGCAAGCGACGTGTTCCTCGGCGAAGGTGCGGTCATCTTTGTCGGGCAGGTACCGGTCGAGGAGCAACGAGAGGTTCGGGTCCAACGCGTACCAGTCGAGGCCGATCGCCTGATCATGGTCGGCGTAGTCGGCGAGCATGCCCCGACCGTACCCGCACGGGGTCGACTGTCGGTCTCGGCTAGCCGAGGCGGATCGCCTTGACCAACAGGAGCAGCGCCGCGACCACCAGGTAGGCGCTCATTGTGTACATGGCGAACAACCGCGCCCGCGACCACTTGGGCCGGCCCAACAGGCTCAGCGGGGGCATTCGCCAGGTCTCCCGGTGTTCCTCGGGTGGTCTCGGCGCACCCCGGCCACGGCGCAGCACCAGGTACACGGCCCCGACGAGATAGGTCGTGCCCAGCACCGCGCCGAGGACGACCGAAAGGGTCTTTACGTCGAGGTTGGGGAACACGGTGGTGACCATAAGAATCAGGGACATCATGAGCAGGATGGTCACGATCACGAACGCGACGACGTTCAGCCAGGTGCGGTTGACCCATGGACCAAGGACCTCCCGGTCGTTGCACAGGAGGAGCAGGAACACGGTCGCGCTGGGCAGCAGGATGCCGGCCAGCGCTTGGACACCGGTGGTGATTAGCCCGAGCGGTGCGCCAGGGAGGAGCACGATGGTGGCCGCCAGCGCCACCATCGCGGCGAACATCCCGTAGAAGAACTTGGCCTCACGCCAGCCCCGGTGCAGCGAGTGGCGGGTCCCGAAGATGTCACCGAAGGCGTACGAGGTCGACAACGTCACCGAAGCGGCTCCGATGATCGACGCGTTCAGCAGGATCAGCGCGAAGAGCACGCCGGCGGTCCGGCTCACGTAGTGGTCCAAGCCCGTCGCGACCCCCCCGGCGTCGGTGAAGTGACCGCTCAAGGGGGTGTGTTCGAAGGCGGCGGCGACGACCGCCATCAGCAGGACGGCGGCGAACACGGTGACCAATGAGCCGAGCACGGTGTCGGTGCGCTCGTAATTGATCCAGCGGGGTGTGATCCGCTTGTCGATGATGTTGGACTGCTGAAAGAACAGCTGCCAGGGGGCGATGGTCGTACCGACGATGGCGATGATGAGAAATACCGAGGTCGAATTGAAGCCTCCGCGCACACCGGGGACCACCAGGCCGTGGAAGAACGGCCCCGCGGCCGGGTGGCGGTAGACAGCCAGGGGGATCACCAGGAGATTGGCGAAGATAAAGACGAACATGAACCGCTCCCACCGCCGGAAGCTGCCGGTCGCGGTCATGGCGATGAGGGCGACGCCCGCGATGGGGACCGAGATGAATTTGCTGACACCGAGGTAGCCGAGCGACAGGCTCACCCCGATGAACTCGGTCGCGATCGTGAGGAAGTTCAAGACGAAGAGGTCGCCGACGGAGAATGCGCCCCAGAACTTGCCGAACCGCTCGTTGATCAGGCGGGCGTGTCCGACGCCGGTGACCGCCCCCAGCCGCACGACCATCTCCTGGTTGACCACCAGGACGGGAATCAGCAGGGGGAGGGTCCAAAGAAGGGTAAGCCCGAAGTCCTGCCCCGCCTGCGCATAGGTGCTGACCCCGCCGGCGTCGTTGTCGCCGACCATCACGATCAGCCCTGGGCCGATGATCGCCAGGAGCACGAGCAGTCGGGCCCGCCAGGACCGCCGTTCGGTTTCGTCGTGTTGGCGAATGGTGCCAAAGGCGCCTTGGATGTCGCCGAGATGCGCCTCGTCGAGGACCGCGGTGGAGCGGTCCTCGTCGGGGACGGGGCTCGTCATCGATCACCTCCCTCACGCTGTCCGGGCGTCGGTTGCGACACGCACGCCCGCCGCTCAGCGCGAGCTCGGGACCTAGCCCTTTTCGCGACGCGCCGGGAGCATGCGTGTCCTTGGTCTTGGGACAGGGCTGGTACTCAGCGCTTACTCCTCGGTCGGCCTCAGGCTTCGGCGGCTGCCGGCCCGTAGTCTCGGCGGAATCCCGACGGAAGAAGAAGCTCCAAGAGGTCGTCGACCGTCACGACGCCGAGCACGTCATGGTGCTCCGAGTCGAGGACCGGAGCAACAGTGAGATTGTAATCCGACATCTTGCGAAGAATGGCCTGGAGGTCCCAGTCGGCGTGGACGTGGGGGAGATTCTCCTGGGACAGCGACCCGATCGAGACATCACCCGGCGCGCGCACAAGGCTCAAGAGCGAGACCGCGCCGGTGGCCCTGGCCTCGTCGTCGAGGATGAACACGACGGCCAGGGCCTCGTTCGGCGCCCGGCTGGCGACCGCGGCCCGGAGCGCGCTGGCCACCGTCGTATCGGCCGGCAGGGCGAGGAAGTCCGGCGACATGAGCCCACCGGCAGTCTCGGGGTTGTAGTTGAGCAGTGAACGCACCTTGCCCTGCTGGGGCTGGGGGAGCAGGTTCAAGATGGGCAGCCGGCGGTCGTGGTCGAGCTCGATGATCAGGTCGGCAGCGTCGTCGGGGGCCATCCCGGCCAAGACCCTGGCTGCCTGAACGTCGGTCCGGCTCTCCAGGAACTCGACCTGGTGCTCGGGGTCGAGCTCTTCGAAGACGTCGGCCTCGAGTTCTCGGTCGGTGGCAACCGCCTCGATGATCTCCTCGCCCTCCTGGTGGGACGCCGCCTCGACGAGGTCCGCGATCTGGGCTGGGTGCAGACGAGCCAGCTTGCGATAGGGGATCCGGAGCCTGGCCGTCGGCACGTGGGCGACGAAGGGCTCGATCGTGGCCCAGTCGACGATCCGCTCGCCCGACCGTCTGTGCCGCCGGCCCGGGAGGATGCGGCCGAGCACCGTGCGGGTGGAGGCATCGACCCCCACCACCTCCCAGCGGCCTTCGCGTTTGGCCAGCTCGATCTCGCCAGCTCGGATCAGCCTCCCCCCGACCATGTTGATGAAGTGCCGGCGGAGCAGGTCACGGGCCAAGAGGAGTTCACCGGGCCGCCGTTCGAAGGGTTTGAGGTCGGTCGGGTTCCCCAAGAACCCCACGGGGGTCAGCCCAAGATCGGCGATCTGGTCGATCGGGACGAACCGGTCCTGGCCGCCGATGCCGACGACCATCCCAACGATCGGTGGGTGCGGGCTCGTCCCCAGCCGGACAACCAAATCCTCGACTTTGCCCAGACGCTCGCCCGTGCCGTCGACAAACGGCCGGTGCACGACATCGGAGAGATGAACGATGTCGGTGACCATCGTGCGTTCCATCCCGGGAACCAGTGACTCTTCGGCTGGCCCCCACTTATTTGCCTTGAGCGTAGCTTCCCGAATCCGGCCGGCCGCTGCTTCCCCATTCGGGTCTCCCTCGCGCCCGTCTCGTGGCGCCTCGCGGTTGCGCGGCCCGCCAGACCTGGGGCTTCGGTCGAGCTGTTTGCGTCCGACCCCGCGGGCGGGGGAGGCTCTCGGCCATGGTTCGGCCGGCCGGGGGCCCTCGGCGATGAAGAGCCCTCGGCGCTTCTGGCGGGAGACGACCGAGTCGTGGGACCGCAGCCGCACCATCGGTGTCCCCGGGCGGGTGCCGGCCCGGCCACCGGCGCCCGGTGGGCTGCGGATCGCCTTCTTGATCTACCGGGGCAATCCCCTGTGCGGCGGCCAAGGTGTGTACACGAGGCATCTGACCAGGGAACTGGTCGCCCTCGGACATTCGGTTGAGGTCTTTGCCGGCCAGCCCTGGCCCGAGCTCGACGAGGGCGTCGGGTTCACCCCGGTCGCGGGACTCGATCTCTACCGGGACCCTGACCCCTTTCGGATCCCCCACCCCCGGGAGTTCCACGACCGGGCGTCGGTGGTCGAGTTCGCCATCATGTGTTCGGCCGGCTTTGGAGAGCCGCTGACCTTCTCCCGGCGGATCCGAAAGGTCCTTGCCGACCGGCGGGACGAGTTCGACTTGGTGCACGACAACCAGTGCCTCGGGTCGGGCATGCTCGGGTTGCTTGACGACGGGTGGCCCCTGCTCACCACCCTCCACCACCCGATCACTGTCGACCGCCAGCTGGCCTTGGACCACGTCACGAACCCCTGGCAGTGGTTCACCACCCACAGGTGGTTCGGGTTCCTGCGGATGCAGGTTCGGGTGGCCCGCCGCCTGCCGGCGGTGGTCACGGTCTCGGAGTCCTCCCGTCGGGACATCTCGGCCCAGCTCGGAGTCCGGCCCGAGCGGATGAGCGTGGTATCGGTCGGCGTAGACCACCGCGTCTTCGAGCCGATGCCCGAGGTGGCCAAGGTGCCCGGTCGCCTGATCGTGACCTCCTCGAGCGACGTGCCGATGAAGGGCCTGGTTCCCCTGCTCGAGGCGGTGGCCAAGTTGCGTACCGAGCGCGACGTGGAGTTGGTGGTGATCGGCCGTCCCCGGCCGGGCGGCCGTGTCGACCGGGCCATTGCCCGGCTCTCCTTGCGCGACATCGTCCGGTGCGTCAGCGGGATCAGCGACCGCGAGCTGGCCGCCCTCTACGGACAGGCCGAGGTCGCGGTCGTGCCGTCGCTCTACGAGGGGTTCTCGTTGCCGGCGGTCGAGGCCATGGCCTGCGGGGTACCCGTGGTGGCGACGACGGGCGGGGCGCTGCCCGAGGTGGTCGGCCAGGACGGCACGACCGGCCTCCTCGTGCCACCGGGCGATCCCGAGGCGCTGGCCGCGGCCGTTGCCCGACTGCTCGACGACCCCGGGCTGCGCCGGCGTCTTGGCGCGGCCGGCCGACAGCGGGTCCTGTCCTCGTTCACCTGGGCCGTGACGGCCGAAGGGACCGCCGCTTGCTACGCCTCCATGCTGGCCGGACAGCCCCTGCCCGGGGCGCCGGCGCCAGGCGCCGGGGCGACGTGCTGACCGCCGACTTCGACCGGCTTGGCGTGATCGCGGGGGACCGGGTTCTCGACCTGGGCTGCGGCTTCGGCCGCCACGCGTTCGAGGCTGCCCGGCGCCGCGGCCAGGTGGTGGCGCTCGACGCGGGCGCCGACGAGGTGGCCCAGGTCCGGGCGGTGCTGGGCGGGATGGTTGAGACCGGCGAGCTCTCCGCAGATCAGGTTCGGGCGGGCGGGGTCCGCGCCGACGCGCTCGCCCTCCCTTTCGGCGGGGGCACCTTCGACCGGATCGTCGCCTCCGAGGTGCTCGAGCACATCCCCGACGACCGCCTGGCGCTCTCCGAGCTCGCCCGCGTGCTGCGCCCGGGCGGCAGCATGGCGGTGACGGTCCCGCGGTGCGGCCCCGAGGTGGTCAACTGGCTGCTCTCCGACGCCTACCACGCGGTCGAGGGCGGCCACATCCGCATCTACCGCCGGAGCGAGCTGATTCGCCGGGTCCGTTCCACCGGCTTGTGTCCGACCGGATGGCACCACGTCCATGGGCTCCACTCCCCCTATTGGTGGCTGCGGTGCCTGGTCGGGCCGGCCAACGAGACCAACCGGGCGGTCGCCGCCTTCCACCGCTTCTTGGTCTGGGACATCGAGAAGCGACCCTGGCTGACCCGGACCCTGGAGCGGATCCTCAGCCCGCTGATCGGCAAGAGCCTGGTCGTGTACTTCGAGAAGCCGGCCGCCGCCGCGGCCCACGAGGCCGCTCCGAGTCCCTCGTGGCGAGTTCAGGCTTCCGCAGCGTGACCGATCGTTCCGTCTCCGTCGAGATCCCCGAGGTGGCGGGCGTGCTCTCGGCCACCGAGGTGCTGGCCAGCGCGGCCTCGATTGCCGCAGTCCAGCGCAGGGACGGGATGATCCCGTGGTTCGAGGGCGGTCACTGCGATCCGTGGAACCACATCGAGGCGGCCATGGCCCTGTCGGTCTGCGGCCTCGACACCGACGCCGAGGCCGCCTTCGAGTGGCTGGCGGATCGACAGCTCGCCGACGGCAGTTGGTTCAACTACTACCTCGGTGGCGGGGTGAAGGACGCCCGCGTGGATACCAACGTTTGTGCGTACGTGGCCACCGGGCTCTTCCACCGCTACTTGGTCACCGGCGAGGTCGACCCGCTGGCCAGGTATTGGCCGACGCTCGAGGCGGCCATCGACTTCGTGCTGCGTCACCAGCGGGCCGACGGCTCGGTGACCTGGTCGCTCGACGCCTCGGGCCGGCGGGAGTCCTACGCCCTGTTGACCGGGTCCTCCTCCATCTACCACGCCATGCGCTGCGCGGTGGCGGTCGCCGAGCGTCTGGGCAAGGAGCGGCCCGAGTGGGAGCTGGCCGCCGGGCGTCTCGGCCACGCCGTGGCCCACCACGCGGGGGCCTTCGCGCCCAAGGACGACTTCGCCATGGACTGGTACTACCCGGTGCTCTCTGGCGCGCTTGGCGGCGACGCCGCCCACCAGCGGATCGCGTCGGGTTGGGACCGTTTCGTGGTCGAGGGTCGGGGCGTGCGCTGTGTGGCCAGCCGGGATTGGGTGACCGCGGCCGAGACGGCCGAGTGCGTCCTCTCGCTCGACGCGCTCGGTCTTGACGCGTTGGCCAGGGCGCTGTTCGTCTCGGCCCAGGGGCTGCGGCTCGAGGACGGTTCGTACTGGACCGGCATGGTCTACCCCGACGACATGGCCTTTCCGGCCGCCGAGCGGACCACCTACACGGCCGCGGCCATCGTGCTGGCGGCCGACGCCCTGAGCGGGACGACTCCCGCCGCGTGGCTCTTTCGCGGCGAGGGACTGCCGGCGCCCCTCGACCTCCCTGAATCGAGCTGTTCGTGGGGGACGACTGCCGAGTGCTCAGCCCGGCGGGGTCCCTAGGCCGGCACCCCACCGTCGGGTTGGGCCGGCACCTTGCGCAGGACCCGCAGGCTCCCTTTCTCACCGTCCTCGACGAAGCGGCCCGACTCCAGGGCATCGCACCACAGTTCGTAGGGGGGACGGCCCCCGTCGGCCGGATTCTCGAACACATCGTGGATGGCCAGCCACCCCCCGTCGGCCACGTGCGGGGCCCAGCCCCGGTAGTCGGCCCAGGCCGGCTCCTCGCCGTGGCCACCGTCGATGAAGCAGAAGGCGAGGGGACTCCGCCACAGTCGGGCCACGGTCGGCGAATCGCCGACGACGCCGACCACGCAGGCCTCCAGCCCAGCGGCGGCCACCGAACGACGCCAGTGGGGGAGGGTGTCGATCCGTCCGTCGGTCGGGTCAACCAGGCCGGGGTCGTGGTGTTCCCAACCCACCTGGTTCTCCTCTGAGCCCCGGTGGTGGTCGACGCTGAACAGGACGCCATCGCAGGCCTCGGCCGCGGCGCCGAGGTAGATCGTGGACTTGCCGCACCACGCGCCGATTTCGACGAAGGCCGGGCGGCCGGCGAAGACCCGGCCGGCCCGAAGGGCCGCCTCCAGGAGGGCCTCCCCCTCGGGGTCGGGCATGAACCCCTGCGTCGCCCGGGCCAGCGCCACCAACCCGTCGCGCCGGGCCCTCCACATCGTCTCGCTCATGTGGCCAGGGTGTACACCCCGTAGGCGCAGAATCCCAACAGGGCGACCCCGCCCACGCGCCGGACGACGGCCAGAGGCACGACCCGGACAAGCGTCCGGCCGGCGAAGACCCCGAGCGCGCCGACGGCGGCCAGCGCCAGGAAGCCGCCCACGAACACCGACACCGGGGACTTGTCGCGCGCCGACAAATTGACCAGCAGCAGCTGGGTGAGATCGCCGAACTCACCCAGGGCGACGACGCCGAAGGCCGCCGCGGCCACTCGCCAGTTCGGGAACACGATGCCGGCGGCCCGGTCCCCCTCCCTCGTCCCGCGGGCCTGTTCGACCCGCTCGGGGATGAACAGGAGGTAGAGCGCACCCAGGCCGAACACCGTGGTGATGATGATCTCCAAGGTGGTGTGCGGGACGAGCTGGAGGAACCGCCCGGCCGTCACGGCCAGCGCGGTGTGGAGCCCGAATGCAATCGTGCCGCCGATCCACACCGGGACGGGCCGCCCGCGGCTGCCCATGACGATGTTGGCGATCATTGTCTTGTCCGGCAGCTCGGCGAGAGCGACCAGGCCGAAGACGCTGGCGGCGATGCCGAGGTCCACCCGATCCCGCGCTACCGGGCGGGCGCGCCGCCGACCCGCCCGAGGGTCGCGGCCAACGCGTCACGCTCTCGCTCGACGAAGCCGAGGTTGATCCAGAGCCGCTCGAGCGCCTGATCCAGGCTGCGCTGGCCCGAGTGCAGCGGATGGGCCGCCAGGAAGTCGGTGACCCGCTGGGCGAGCGCTCGGTCCCGGCAAAGCACCCGGACCCCCTGGAGCATGCGTGAGTGGCTGACGACCGGAAACCGATCGAGCGCCTCGTCGAAGCGCTCGGCCAGCCGGTCGAAGACGGCCGGCCCACCCACCCGGTTGGCCAGCAGCCCAGCAATCAGGTAGGTCCCGTTCTGGGCACGGACCTCGTCCAGGGCGAGGTCGAAGGTCCGGGTGGCCAGCTCGACGCTGGGGAAGGCTGCCAGCGCGCTCAGGTAGCGCAGCTCGATCTGGGGGGTGGGAGCCGCCCGGTAGGCGGCGTAGAACGCGTCGTAGTCGCCGGGCCGCTGGTGGTCGGCGACCACCTCGAGCACCGCCGCCTCAAGGTCGGGCTCGAGCGGCCGGCCCCCGGAGGTCGCCTCGTCGAAGCGCTGCAGGGCGGCGGCCCGGACCGCCTCGTCTTGTCCGAGGGTCCCGAGGCTGGCGATGAGAAGCGAGCGGAGGTTGGGAATTCGCTCCCCCTCATCGACGGCGGCCTCCCAGCCGAGCTCGGCGAAGCGCCTGCCGAGCAGGGAACGGGTGGTGCCCGCGAGGACCTGGCGCGCCTGGTCGTCGGCGGCCCTCCTGCACAGGCCGAGTGCCCCGGCCACGGTGGCAAAGGTGTTGGGCTCGGTCTCCTGCCCAAGGTGGGTGGCGAGCTCCAGGAAGCGTTCGAGCCCGGTGTCCCCGGCCAGCACCAGCGCCCAGGTGTCGGCGAACAGACTTGCCCGTTCGAGCGGGCCCAGGGCATCGAGCTGGGCGGCCAGGGCACGCAAGTGGTCGTCGTCGTAGGCACTGCGGTAGACGCCCCAGCCCCCGGCGTTCAGCACGACCGGAGGGTCCATCGCTGGGATCTCGCCCGACGGTCCGTCCAGCAGGACGGCGACCGGGTCGCCGCGGAGCGGCCGGACCATGACCGGAACCGACCACGCCCGTCCGATCGAGCTGTCCCCTTCCACCGGCCGGTAGGCGAAGGGCCGTTGGGTGAGCGTCGAGCCGGCTGCACGCACGACCGGGTGGCCGCCTTGGAGGATCCACGTGTCGGCCGCCGCGTGCACCGGTTCGCCGCTGACCGCCTCGAGCGCGTCCCACAGGTCGCCGGTCACGGTGTTGCCGTAGCGATGGTCCGACAGGTAGCGGCGAACCCCGGCGCGGAAGGTTTCCTCACCCAGGTATCGCTCGAGCATCACCAGCACGCTGCCACCCTTCTGGTAGGTGAGGACGTCGAACATGCCCTCGGCCTCTTCGGGCGAACCGACTGGATACTCGATGGGCCGTGTCGTGTGGAGCCCGTCGACCGCCAAAGCGGCCTCCCGCTCCATCCCGAAGCTGACCCAGCGCTCCCACGCGGGTCGGAAGGCGTCGACGCACTTGGTCCCCATGAAGGTGGCGAACGCCTCGTTCAACCAGATCCCCTCCCACCACCGCATGGTGACAAGGTCGCCGAACCACATGTGGGCGAGCTCGTGCGCGATCACGTCGGCCACCCGCTCGAGGTCCGAGCGCGCCGCCGCCGTGTCGTCGACCAAGAGCGCCGTCTCGCGGAAGGTCACGCAGCCGAGGTTCTCCATGGCCCCGAAAGCGAAGTCGGGTACGGCGACGAGGTCCAGCTTGTCGGCGGGGTAGGGGATCCCGAAGTAATCGGCGAAGTAGCCGAGCGCGTACTTGGCGACTTCTAACGCATAGCCGGCGAGAGCGCCTTTGCCCGGCACATGCACGACGCGCACCGGCACACCGCCGACGTCGAGAGGCGGGGTCTGTTCGAAAGGACCGATCACCAGCGCGACGAGGTAGCTCGACATGACCATCGTCCGCGCGAACTGCACTTCCTTGCGGCCCGGGCCGGCCGGTCGGGTCTCGGCGATCGGGGAGTTGGAGTACGCGCTGAGCGCTTCGTCGACCACGACGGTGATCTCGAAGACCGCCTTGCGGTCCGGCTCGTCGAAACAGGGAAACGCCCGGCGGGCGTCTGCTGGCTCCATCTGGCTGGTGGCGATGGTCCGAGTCTCGCCGGCCGAATCCACGTAGGTACTTCGGTAAAGGCCGCGCAGGCGGTCGTTCAGGGCCGCGCCGAACCGGCAGCGCAGCACGCCACGTCCGGCGCCGACCGGCCGCTCCAGCGCGAACACGGCCCGCTCGAGCTCCGGTTCCTGACGGACCGACGCCTCGATCCTCTCGCCACCCTCGAGCTCGAGAGCCGCCGCGTCGAGGGCCATGTCGGCGGCGTGCAGGGTGATCGAGTCGACCTCTTGGCCGATGTCGAGCGTGATCGCCACGGTGCCCTCGAAGGTCGAGTTGGCGACGTCGACGTCGATGGTGAGGGCGTAGTGGCTTGGCGTGACCGACCGGGGCAGGCGGAACGGCTCATCGGGCGCGCCGGGCTGAGAGGGATTCGCTTCGGGGGGCATCGCCGAGACGATATCGCTCGGTCGGAGGAGCATCGGAGGAGCGGGCTCGCCAGGGATACTGTCGGCGACCGCTACCGTGGCGGCGTGCCAGACCCCGCCGCGCCGGCCGGAGTGGGGGATCCGGGCCGCGAACCGAACCCCCGCGAGCTGCTCGACGTGGTGGCCATCGGCGCGGCGCTGGTCGACGTGGTGGTCCAGGCGACCGAGGCCGAGGTCGCCGAGACGCAGCTGGTCAAGGGGTCGATGTCCCTCGTCGACCGGGCCCAGGCCGAGGCCATCGGTGCCGGGCTCCGGCCCTCCACCGAGATGTCCGGTGGCTCCGCCGCCAACACCGCTGTGGGGATCGCCTCCCTCGGCGGCGCCGCTGGTTTCATCGGCAAGGTGGTCGAGGACCGCTTGGGCGAGGTGTTCGCCCGCGAGATCCGCTCCAGCGGGGTGGTCTTCGAGCCCATCGGCGACCGCTCTGGTGACGAGCGGGTCGGCACCGGGCGTTGCCTGGTGCTGGTGACCGCGGACGCCGAACGAACCATGGCCACCTACCTCGGTGCCGCCACCACCATCGAGCCGGCCGACGTCCCCCTCGACCTGGTCGCCCGGTCCCAGGTGGTGTACCTCGAGGGCTACCTGTGGGATCTGCCGCCCGCCATCGAGGCCATGCGGCGGGCGATCGACGCCGGCCACCGCTCGGGCGCCGCTGTCGCCCTATCACTGTCCGACCCCTTCTGTGTCCGGCGCCACCAGCGCGAGTTCCTCGACCTGGTGCACCAGGACCTCGACATCCTCTTCGGAAACGAAGAGGAGCTGGTCAATCTGTTCGGCGTGGCCGGCTTCGACGCCGCGCTGGAGGCAGCGGATGAGACCGGGCTTCTGGTGGCGGGCACTCGGGGGCCGAAGGGCTCGGTCGTGACCACCCCCCACGGACCGGTGGCCGTCGAGGCCCATCCGGTCGACCGGGTGCTCGACACGACCGGGGCCGGGGACCTGTACGCCGCCGGGTTCCTCTACGGGCTCACCCACGGGGCGGACCCGCCCCGGTGCGCGCGGCTCGGTGGCCTGTGCGCGTCCGAGATCATCAGCCACCTCGGAGCCCGTCCGGTGGCCGACCTTCGTCGTCTGGCCAACGAGGCCGGCCTGCTCTGATCGGGAGGGGGCCAACCGGGGTCAACCCCCTGGTCGGTAGGATCCTGTCTGTGCGGGCACGGTGGTTTTCGCGCCGGGCAATCACCTTGCACCTGGCGGTTGTGGTGTGGGTCCCCGGGTGCCTCATCGCCGGCTGGTGGCAGGTCACCCGGGCCTTCGACGGCAACGGCCTGAGCTACCTGTACTCGGTTGAGTGGCCCGTCTTCGCGCTGGTCGGGATCTGGGTGTGGTGGTCGCTCATCCACACCGACCCCGACACCGTCGGGGCCCGGGCCCAGCGCCGGATCGCAGCCGCCCGAGCTCGGGCCGGGGTCACCCAGACGACAACGCAGCGACAGCGGGACGACGAGGACGAGGAGCTGGCCGCCTACAACGACGAGCTGGCCCGGCTGGCCGCTGAGGGACGACCCAAGACCTGGCGGGTTCCAAGATGATGAGGCCCGGGTTGCCGGTGAGCGGGGCGCTGCTCCGCTACCGCGTGATGGCCTACGTGGTCGGCGTCGGCCTCATCATCCTCGTGTTCATCGGCATCCCGCTGCAGTACGCGGCCAACGCTCCCGGGGTGGTTCACGTGGTGGGCCCGATTCACGGGGCCCTTTACATCGTCTA
>JBEDUR010000061.1:0-25197 GCA_040414865.1 Acidimicrobiales bacterium | reverse complement strand
GGGGTACCCGGAGGGCTCACGTAGCCGGCCAAGACCGAATTGTCGTGCCCGGCGTCGGCCACTACCTGGTCGGTCCCGGCCTCGACGACGGAGTAGCCGGCTGTGTCTCCGTCCCCATTCACCACGTCTGGGCCCTGCTGGCCAGGCGGGTCGTTGGTGACGATCGCCACGTGCGCAGCGTAGGGGGCCGTCCCAAGCCGCAGGCCGTAGATCGCCACGTCCCCCGGCGCCGCCACGTACCCGCTTGCCACCGGGTGCCACTCACCATTGGCCAAGCCCCACTCGTAGAAGCTGGCGGCGGCCCCATTGATCTGTCCCGGAACATAGCCGTAAGGGAAGTCCACCCCCGCCTCCTGCCAGGCCCAAGCGGCGAAGTCGGCGCACCACTCCTCAGCCTTCTCGCCATTTGGGCAGCCTGCCTTGCCAGCGTCCCAATAGGCGCTGTACTTGTTGCAGTAGGAGTTAGCGGGCTGCGTGTTGTATCCGACCTGGCTCTGGGCGATGGTCACGATCCGCTGAGGCACGCTCAAACCGGCGAGGCTGGCCTGGCTCGGCGGCGGGAAGGAATCGGACTTCCCGAACACGCCATGCACGGTCACCGCCAGGATGATCACCGCTGCGGCCATCCCGACGAACAGCGCGAACCGACTCCATGACCTGCCCCGGCGGCGCGACTGCCCGGCTCTCGTCGTAGGCATCCTGGAGCTGGGGGGGCGATGCCTCGCCGGCGGCGGCCGCTGCAACCCACGCCGGGAAAGCGCCAAGTCCGTCCTGTGGGATGACCGCCCCGGCCACACCTCCGTCTGGAGCCCGGTGGACGCGACGCGGACGGGTCTCTGGTTCGGTACCCGCCCGGTCATTGGCCGATACCTGGTGAAACAGCGTGTACTCGGTCTGGATGAGGTACTGCGGGGAGGCGAGGGACTGCGGGACCCCGCCTTTCCCAACAAACCGTGTTCGCTGGGGGACGCGGCCGAGCACGGAGTAGCTGAACACCTGGCCTCCCTTCGGGATCCACTGCTAGCTCAAGATCCATGCGAAAACCGGGCACGTCAAGTTTGCTGGTGACCACCGGCAGCCGGGGCCGCTGGCACAGAACGCCCCATCGCACGGCCCAAATTCGTCCAGGGCATGCCGGCTTGTCTCGGGCGTTGTTGTCGATTGCATCTTCTCCACGCACCCACCGGATAAAGGACCTCGTGTTCTACGGACGCATGCGTAGCACCGTCACGCTCAATTGTGATGACGGGCCTGGAGGTCCGAGAGACAACCGGCCGGCATTGTTAGGGCGGTCATCCTAGATCCATCGGTATGGCCGGAGGACTGATCCCCGGGGCCGCCGATCTCGGATCGGCATCTTGACGGGTCCGCAAGTGTGGGTACCCGTCGGCACCACCCCATCCGGCTAGCTCGGTGGTCTCCGTCGGCCCCGTTCTGGGTTGTTGCCGCTATTTGGTTTCAGGCAAGACTTGATGTCGTGAGCGGGTCGGCCGACTTTCCTCTGCGTCGGGTCGGGTTTCGTGCCGGTACGGATGACGAGCTCAGAGCTCTTCACGCGGTCGAAGCGCCGATCGCCGCGGAGCGCGGGTCGAATCGTATGCCCCAGCCGGTCGAGTCCTATATCGCCTTCGCCCGGAAGTTGCCCCCACAGTTCGATGACCACGCATGGCTTGTCGAAACCTCACCTGGCGCGCCCATCGCCTGCGGCTTCTGCTGGTCGAACTCCGCTGGCGATGCGCACGTAATGGAGTGCGACGTGCTGGTGCGGCGAGATCAACGTCGCCGGGGAGTCGGGGCTCGACTGCTTTCGACGATTTGCGACGAGACCCGTAAAGAAGGCCGGTCCCTGCTCACTTGGTCGACTTTCGAGTCGGTAGCCGCCGGAGAAGCCTTTTCCCGCCGGGTTGGAGCCCGCGTGGCAAGGGTGAATCGCACAAGCGAACTGTCGCTCGCCGAAGTTGACTGGGCAGTGGTCGAGAGCTGGACGACGGCGGAGCGGGCAAGAGGTCTCGGGTACCGACTAGAAGTGGTTGAGGGAGTCTTTCCCGAGCATCTGCTCGAGGACGCCGTTACGTTGCATCACATCATGCAGACCGCTCCAAGGGAAGACCTCGAGGTTGGTGACGTGAGCGTCGATGCCGATTTCGTCGCAAATCTCGACCAGGCTCTCCTTGATGCGAATCGAGGTCGATGGACCATATTGGTGCGCAACCCAGCGGGGGCCTGTGTCGGCGGCACCGAAGTGACTTTTGAGCCAGGCGACGACGGCTTCGCGGTTCAACAGAACACCGGCATCGACCCCGCTCATCGCGGACTTGGGCTTGCCAAGTGGGCGAAAGCGGCGATGCTCCGGCGGATCCGACACCAACGTCCAGCGGTTCGACACATACGGACGGACAACGCATTTTCGAATGGGCCGATGTTGGCCATCAATGACGCGCTTGGTTTCAAAGTCGTTAGCACCCGCACCGAGTGGCAAGCCGAGGTTATCGACTTGGTCCGAACGCTCGGCTGACCCGACCTTGGGCCGAGCGCAGAACGCCGGTCCCACAACGCGGCCCCACCCTCGGTCGGCAAGGATCCTCTCAGCTTCACGTGAGGTCGGATCGGCCAGGCTTCGACGAGCAACCCGCTGTGCCTACCGGGTCCTGCGCTCGCGGAAGTTTGCCCCAACCGAGGAAGCCGAACGCCGGGTGTGCTGCGCCCCAGAACCCTCAGTTCTCGTGTGGCCGGTCGAGCAGGGCGTGCAGTTTCGGGTTCGGGTGGACCGCCAGCAGCAGCATGGACTGGTCGATCTTGAGGCGAGCCTTTGCCGCCCCGCTGGCTCCGCGGACGATCTCGATGAAGACCCGCCGACCATCGGCCAGGCGGTGGGGGATTGCCTCGGCGTACAGGGGGCCGAGCCCGCACAGGAACGGACCAGTTGCCTCGATCGACACTGGCCGCAGCGTTTGGGTTCCCGGGGCGACCAGGCAATCCAGGCCGACATCGAGGCGTCCGTGGAAGGCGGCGAAGACCACCTCACCATTGAGGGCGGAAGCTCGCAGCGAACCGATCCTCTTCTGCCCCTCGGCCTTGGCGTTCGCCCGGGTGTAGAGGAGCAAGCCGAGCAGGACGATTACTGCAGCTAACGCCAGTCCCACCGTCTCACCTCCTTCACGCGCCCGGGCAGAGAGGAGTAGGGGTTGGCATCGATGATCGAGGCGCGGGAGGCGACGCTCCTGGTCAGTCGCCAGATCGCGGAAGGCGCCGGACAGCCTCGCTCCCCACGGGCGGGGCCCAGTCCGGCCAATTCAGCACCCACAGAAGCATTCTGCCGCGCGGCTCGGACAGCGACGTCATCGGCAGGTCCTGACCCGCCGGTAACTTCGGGGGGCAGCCGCAAGGCACCGGCAACGGCGTCACATGGACTCAGCCTCCTTCTCGGGGGCTCCTGGCACTACCAGCACCGGAAAGAGGAGGAAACCTGTGCTGGAGGACGCCTTCCACCTGCCCGATCAATATCGGGTTCCGGGATCGAGGACCTCCAAGTCCCGCACTGCATAACGGTGGTGTTCCCACTCCTCGTTCAGCAGAACGTGGAGAGAGTGCAGCACAGTGTGATTGCCGTTGGGGTGACCCGGATCATCAGGAGTCGAGCGAACCTCGGCCAGTTGGCTTTCGTCGAGGTCCTCCAGCGTGGTCCGCACCGCTCGCTGACGCTCCTGGCGGACCGGGATCAGGTCGATCAGTCCGGGCGAGGCGGAAACATCCAGTCCAAGGGCGCGAACCCATTCGCTCGGGACGCCGGTCCAGGGGAGACCCCAGGGGTGGTAAGGGCGACGGGTCTGGAGCACAGCGCGATGCAGCCAGCAATCGGTAGCAAAGATCAAATGCCGAAGGGTCTCGACGAAGCTCCATTCGTCGTTGACCTGGCGATGCTGCAGCTGTTCGGGCAGTTGGGTGGCTCGCTCGGTGGTTTTGGCCCAGAGTCCCTCAAGCATCGACCACGCGTCGCGGAGTCCCTCGATGTCAATAGCCCGGAGCTTCATCCTTTCAGGGAACCGACGGTCAAGTTCGGCCGATACGAGTGGAGCGACCTCGACACCATTGATTCGCAGCCCCTCGATGTCGCCGGAGACATCGGCGTCGCAGAGGAGGGCGTCGGTCACCTTCGCCCC
Organism: Acidimicrobiales bacterium; assembly: GCA_040414865.1. Lineage (GTDB taxonomy): Bacteria > Actinomycetota > Acidimicrobiia > Acidimicrobiales > RAAP-2 > Palsa-461. The sequence goes on along the minus strand of JBEDUR010000061.1, from coordinate 21,037 downwards.
GTCGAGGTTCAGGCCGTGGACATGCCGGCCTGAGAGGTTGAGATGCTCGACCCTTCCCCCACCGGAATTGGACATTGGTCGCTCAGGCGTTTCGTCGGTCATGGGATGTCCGGACCACAAGTCTGCGACCAGCCTCGCGCTCAAACTGACCTGCCACCACCTCGAGCGCGAACGGATCGCAGCGGAGGGCAGTGGTTTGGTGGGCCTTCAGAGGTCATCTTCGGTTGCGTTACCAGGGGGGTGTTTTCGGGCTCTTAGGGGTGTCTCGGACGTTTGCCCGACGCGTGCCACCCCCGTCCGAGGCGCAGCTGGCGTGGGGCAAGGCCTGGTGAGCGGGATCGCCTAGTCGAGGTCAATCCGAACCGTGAGGGCTTGGCCGCCGGCGGCGAGGCGACGAAGAAGGATGCCGTCCAGCCGGTAGAAGGGGCGACCGCGGCCCAGTTGCTTGTGCCGGACCCAGGGGTCGTCGTCGGGCAACGGAACCGCCTTCCCGGAACGCCAGTTCGCCCGCCAACCATCCCGGAGGTGGGCCGGTCGGGCAAGGACCCGTGCCCGCGGGTTGACGGCGAGGTTGCGAACAAAGCTGGCCTGCTTCCCGAGGCCGGCGATGAGCCAGAATGTGTCGCCGTCGAGCCCGTTGGCTACTGGCGTCACCCGTGCCTCGCCGCTCTTGCGGCCAACCGTTTCGATAAGCGCATACGTGGATGGTCCCAACCCGCGTCGCAGCAGCGCCACAGTCCCTGGGTTCACAACGCGATTTGTCAACCGTCGCTCGAGATCTCTGAGGTCGGCCATGACTACCTCCAGAGCCTTCTTGAGACGATGTCCACGAACACGACGCAAAACTTCGAATGCCTTGACGCTCGACCCCCAAGAGGCGGAGCGGTCGTTCGATCCTGACAAAGGTCCCTCTTCGCGGGATTGGGGCCGTGTATCGCCCACCGATGGGAGAAGCAGGCCGCTCACGAGAACTTTCGATCATCATCTGGGCATAACCGCGCTCTTGAATCGACCGAGCGTAGGTGGTTTTGTCGGAATGGTCCCCAAGCCTGAGGTTCACAGGTGTTACCGCCCAGTGCGACATCCCCCAACGCCAGGGCGTACTACGCCCACCAACCGAGCGGGCCACCTGTTTCTGACGAGCGGCTTTGTTGCCGCCGAGCAGCGAGCCCGGCGACGACCGAAGAACGAGCACACGCGAGCTGTTCGCGGCGCCGCTGGCTTCGTTGTTCGAGGCCCGTCAAGCGAACCAAGTGGCCCACAAGCTCAAGCCCAGGCGGTTCGCAGCGCGGACAACCCCGTGGTTGTTCGCTCGATGAACTCGTCATCGAGCGCAGAGTCACCCAGTTCGAGCCACCACAGCGTCGCCTCAATCAACCAGCCGAAAAGCGCCTCACCCATCCACGCGCCGAGCACGTCGTCCCCGTCGAGCCCCACGAACTGGCGGAGAACCTCGGCCGAGATCGACCGCAGCTCGTAGGCGTATCCGGCGAACTGGGGCTCGCGGGCAGCGTGCCGCCAGAGGAGCGTGAACGCCGCCGGCTCCTCACGGGCCACCGTGAGGAGGACCCGAGCGCCCAAGCCGCGTCGCTGGCTGCCCGCCAGACCGGCCTCCAGCTCCTCGCCGATGCGGTCGAAGACCTCTTGGAGCACCGCCCGATACAGATCCTCCTTTGTCTCGAAGTGGCGGTAGAGGATGAGCCGGGTCACGCCGCAGGCATTGGCGACGTCCTCCATCGAGGTGTGGGCGAACCCGGAGCGGGCAAAGGCCTCGGCGGCGCCCCGCAGGATTGAGGCCCGCCGCTCGGCGCGGGGAAGGAGCTTGGTCTGGACAGGTATACCGATGAGTTTATACACTGAGGTTCACAAGTGAGGGGAGGAGCCGTGGCCGTCACTGCCCAGCTCGAGTTCACCGAGGCGGAGCTTCTGGCCGACGTGGAGGTGGAGGAACCGCTCATCGCCGGTGGCGTGCGATGCCATGGCGGGTTTACCGCGGATGGGCTCTACGTCTCGCCCCGGACGAAGTTCCGAGTGCCTGCGATCGAAGCGTGGCGCGCCAATCACCGCGAGGTCTTCGGCAAGCCGGTCATCGAGGTGCCCATGGAGCTGTGGGGGGAGCATTACCCCAACGTCGCCCAGGCGCGCTTTCTGATCGGACAGGGGATCGCCGAACCGCTCATCGCCACTCTGACCCGCATCGGCACCGTCGAGGGCTACGGGGCCAACATCCGACTGCTCAAGCCGACGGACCTTCAGCGTCACTTCGACGAGGAGATCACGGGCACGGCGATTGCGCACCTGGGCGGCGGACTGTTCGAAGCCCACGGGCGTGACGAGGCCGGGTGGGAGGAGGAAGCTGGCCACAAGGACATGTGGTTCGCCGCTCGCGACCTCGCGTTCGAGACTCGGGCCGAGGACCTCGACATCGAGGGCATGCTCGCCCGGATGGGATTCGGGCCGCGCGGGCGCGAGGGTGCCGAGCCCGAGCGCAGGCTCCCGGCCGACATCGACCCGCAGCTCGAGGCCATGGTCACCCTGATGATCCGGGTGCTCTTCATTGAGGTCTCCGCGTTCCACACCTTCCGCTGGGCCGAGGCGTGGCTCTCGGACCCTGACCTCGTCGCTGGTGACGGCGCCGCTGGTCAGCTGGTGAGCCACATCCGGGCCGATGAGACGCCGCACGTCGCCTACCTCTCGACCGCGCTGACCGAGCTGCGCGACCGCACCTGGATCGGGGAGGGGGGCAAGCGGCATGCCGGGGTCGAGATGATCGGCGCGCTCTGGGATCACCTGCTGCACCAGAGCTTGGGACCGGGTCGGGACCAGAGCCGGGCTGCCACCCTCGGCGAGGTGGAGCGCTGGTGCCTGGCGCGCGGGCATGGGTCCGACATCCTGGCCGAGTTCCACTCGCTGGCCGCCTGAGGCCAAGCGCCGAAGCCGACCGAGGTGCTCGGCGTCGGCTCATTCCCGGTCGTGCGCTGGAAGGGCTGCGCGCCATCATCCGGCCGATCTTGTCGGCCGATTCCGGCTCACCCATCGCCGCGTTTCGCTTAGGCCAGCGGCACTGTCGCGCGCAGGTTCGAAACGGTGATTGAGAAGGTGCCCTTCGAGACCTGGAAGAACGGCGGGCTGCGCCCGAGAAGCTCGAGCTCCAAGGTGTGGCCCGGCGCCACCACGTAGTCATTGGGCGGGAGCTCGAACTCCACCCGCTCGGCAGCGGTCGCGGTGGCCTGAGTTGCGATCGATTGGTTGACCGAGGGGCGAATCGCGCCCATCTCGATGATCTGGCGGCTGGTGCCATCGGGGGAGACGTCCCACAGGCGCCCGACGAGCTCGGGGTCGGTTCCGGTGACGGTGAGGGTGGCCGTGACGGACACCCCGCCGAGGACGTGGAGCTCGCGACGATGGTCCGGGAGGACGTAGCTGGCGGTTCCCGGCTCGGCGGTGACGGGCAGCTGATGACAGAGGGGCTCGCTCGTCGCGTTCAGGGCGGCGGCGACGGCTGGGTCACCGCCGCTCGAGGTGACCACCTGCCCAGCCGAAGCGGTGATGATCGCCTTGGCCGGGGCAAGCGCCGAAAATGAGGGGGCCCACTCGGTGCGACCCGACGGGGCGCTCGCCGGACAGGTCTGAGCCCGGACGAGCACCCCGGTCTGGGGACGACGGTGGAACCGGACCGCCGCGTCCAGAAAGGCGATGCCCGTCCGGTTGTCGAAAGAGAGGTCGGGCTGCTTGTTCTGGGCCCAGGCATGGCCAACGTCGTCGAAGATCTCGAGCAGCGGCGCTCCCGAGCCGCGCCTATGGGCCTGGGCCGCGAAGCGAAGCGCCTCGGTCACCGGGAACAGCGAATCGGTGAACCCGCTCTGGATGGCCGTGGGTGCCGGCCCTCCATTGGGGGCCGGGATCCCGATGGCCGAGTGGTAACGCTGCAGGCCCTGCAGGGCGGCCGAAAGGGCAGAAGGGTACGGCTCGCCGGCCAATGCCTCGCGCTGCCAGTCGAGGAGGTCAGAGCGATGCATCGAGATCGGCGGCGGCAGATGGCCGAGGTCAGCCTCTGCCGCGTCCAAGATGGTCGACCACGACGCCTTGACCACCCCGATCGGCTCGCGATCGCTGATCGAGCTGCCCGCCCCGACGGTCCGCCCGTTGGGTTGCAGCGCACTCACGTAGTCCTCCCACGGCCAGACGGCATAGACGGCCGCCACCGTCATGGGGATGTGCTTGCCCGGGCTGACGAAGGGGACCAGGCGGCCGTTCTCGAGCTCGATGCGGTTCTTCAGCATGGCCAGTTCGAGCGCCTGCGCCCCGCCGTAGGAGATGCCTGAGACGGCGATGCCCGGCTTGGCGTAACCCTCGTCGACCAGCAGTCCTGATAGGTACTGGGCGTCTCGGACTTCGTAGCGCTGATCGGCCAGGTGGAGCCACCCTCGCGCGCAGGCCGGAGAGGCCGCGCGCGACGCGGCCGTGCCGCACGATCCGGCGAATCCACGAGCGCTAAAGGAAAGGACCGCCCAACCCTGTGAGGCCAGTGTGACATTGTCGAGGCTCCCGTCTGGCGAGGACGACTCCGTCGCGTGTTTGTTTCCTCCGAGCCCGTGGAGCAGGACGACGAGCGGGTATGGGGGCGGTCCGGCGGCCGGCAGGGTGAGGTCGGCGTCGATGGGAACGCCGTCGAAGGACGGGACCCGCAAATCACGACCACCCACAAAGCCGCCCGGACAGAACACCACGCCAAACTTCGGGCCGCAGGTGAGCCGTCCGTAGGGCCTTTCGACACGCCCGGCAGCCGCGGTCGGAACGGTCAGCGTCGAGACCAGACAAGCGAGAACGCCGACCAACCCGACCTGGAGGTGCCATCGCCGTCGTCGTTGGCCTAAGGGCACGCGCGATGTTCCCTCCCGCGACCAGCGGATTGTCAACGCAGAGCCGTTCGCGACGCTCCATGGTCCCAACTCAGGCGGTGATCGGGCCCGATGACACCAGGAGTCGCCGGTGGGCCTTCCCTGCTCAGCCTGCCGTCTGCGAGGGATCGTCACACGCCGGTGAGCAGCCTGGTCTGTTCGTCGCTGCGGCTGCCGGTTGATCCTGGACGCGCATCCGCGAGCACAGGCAGCTGCACATACAGCTACCCAAACTTAGGGCGTTCTTAGCCTCACCTGGACTAACGGCTTCATTCGGGGCGTTGTCCTACTTTGACATGAGACAAAGCCCGCTTGAGATGCGACAAAGCCCAGAGGAGCACCGCCGCCGCCAAAGGCTCTTGGCTGCTGTCCGTGAGGCTTTGACCGAAGCCCCCACCGAGCGCGCCGCCGCTCACCTCGTCGTCGACGCCCTCTTCGATACCCTCACGCCCCTTGAAGCGGAGGTGGTCCGCTCCGGCATCCCAGCGACCGTCCGCCGGATCTTGAACGAGGCCGGCACTCCCGTGCTCGTGGGCTAGGCATCAGCCTCGAGCTCAGCGACCCTTTCGACAACAGTCCCAGCCCGAGCGGTGAACGTCCGCACCCCGGTTTCGCTGGCGGCCCTCTACCGCTGGCGCACGGCCGTCCGGTAGGGGTGATCAGACCGCCCGCCCGCAGAAGTTGAGCAGCGGCGCACTGAGGCACCCCGTCGGGGTAGAGCCGTTCGTGTTGGCCGGTGATCCGGGCGAGGTCCCAGGTGCAAGCGGGTGTCGGCGCAGCCGCCCACGAGCGACTGGGACGGTTGGTCGGCAAACATGCTGATGACGACGATCGCCGAAGTCGTCGGGTCGGCCGAGGCGGCGACGCTGTCGAAGGAGTCGGCGAACGCGTCCGCGAGACCGCCATCGCGGTCCATTTCGCGGACCTCACCCCCTGTGGGGAGGGCACGCGCCGGTGATGACGTGCGCGACCAGGTCACCCACGTCCCACTCGCTACAGGGCGCCGAGCGGCGCCAGCCATCGGTGCCGTACTGAGCCCTGGCCGGATTCACTGCCGCCCGTTTCCCTAGCGAGCGTTTACCCTCTGAATCAGGAGCTTTTGGTCGGCCAGTCCGGTCGTGCCCGGATTTGACGCACTCGAGGTGTCCTGGCTGCCCCGAACCACGGCGCCGGCCGCTCAGCGCCCGGGCCAACCCGATGCTTGCGTCTGGGTGCGGGATGGTAGAACGACCAGGCCGGGAGGTCGATAGGGACTGGAGCCGGGAGTGGGTGATCGAGCTGATCCGATGGGGTTGACCAGGTGAGTTCGCAGCCCGCTGAGCCCAGGGAGGGCACGCTCGCCCGGTTCGATTCCGTGCTACGCGCCCTGGTCACCTTCGGGCTGGTGGAGCCGGAACCCAACGGGAGGAGCAATCACAATGGCTCGAGCAACGGCGGGGCCGAAGAGCCGCGGTGGCGGCTCATCCCTGCCGTCCAGCGTCGCTTGGAGTCCCTTGTGGCGCCGGCCCCACCGGCCGACAAGCTGGTCTACTTCGGCCACCGCTGCGCGTCGTGCGGAGAGCACGGGCCGACCCGGATGCACTCGGGTGTGTTGCTTTGTGACGACTGCCGCGTGGAGACCACCAAGGCCGAGCCTTCCCCCCGCCGTCGGTCCCAGCGCTAAGGCGCGTTAGTCCCCCCGGGAGCTCACCGCTCCCTCGGCCTCGGCGAGTGCTTGGTCGGCACGGCGGTCGGCCCGGGCCTGCTCCCGCTCGTCGAAGCGCATCCATTGGTAGAGGAGGATCCCCATCGCGATCAGCGTGGTGAGCTCACCCAGGATCCATAGGATCGAACCCCCGGCCCGGGTGTCGGCCGCGGTGTGGAAGTGCGGAGCGATCGAGGTGCGGGCCTGGCTCAGGGCGATCCCGATCACGGCGGTGACCGGTATTCCGGTTGCCAGCAGCCCAAGTCGGGCCGGGAAGGAGAGGCGCCAACGGGACGGGTCCTTGCCGATGACCACGTACCAGAACAGGCACCCCGACACCAAGAAATGCAAGTGGCTGAGATCGTGGACGAGCGGGTGCTCGAGCGAGAAGCCGTAGAAGGGGGTGAGGAAGTACCCGATCATGGTCAGGTAGGCGAGCGACGCCGCCACCAGCGGGTGGGTCAAGAAGGCGACGACCGGGTGGTGCACGACCCGAAGGAGCCGTTCTTGGGTGGCCCGTCTCGAGGCCTGCAGGGCCAGGGTCACCGGCGCCGACAGGGCGATGAGGATGGGCGCCAAGTTCATGAGCAGCAGGTGCTGGATGACGTGCGCGCTGAAGTTGGAGTCGTCGTAGGAGGCGAGGCCCGACTGGACGGCAATGATCAGGGTCACCATCGCGCCGAGGAACGATCCCGTCCGCCAGCCGGACCACGCTCGGCCCTTGTGCGCCAGCCTCCGGACACCGAGCACGTAGGCGGCACCGAAGGCGACCTCGATCGCCATCGCGGCGATGCTCAGAGGCTCGGTTTGCCAGGCGGTCAGGAGCTGGTGGAGCGAGATCCCCGGCGAGACGGCGTCTGCAGCCAGCATTTCAGTGGCCGTGCAGGGCTGGGTCGAGGTTCTCGATCACGTACTCGAGCTGCTCGGTAGTGAGCGCCCCGGGGTGCAGGGTCTCCAGATTGCCGCTGGGGGACACGATGGCGGTGAAGGGGAGGGCGGGAATCTGGTAGGCGGCCGCCACCACTCCAGAGGTGTCGGAGACCAGCGGGTATGTGACTCCAAGCCGGTGGGCGAACCGGGCCGCCTGATCAGCGTTGTCGGCCACATCGACACCCACGAAGTTCACGTGCGCGCCCAGATCCTTGTCGGCTTGCTCGATGGCGGGCGTCTCGCGTACGCACGCGGTGCACGTGCTTGACCAAAAGTTCACCACGCTGTAGCGGCCGTGCAAGGCGCTCGAGGCGAACCTCTCGGCTGGGTGGCCTAGGAGTGGCAGGGAGAAGCCCGGCACCCTGGCCCCGATGGCGGCCGTGCTCTGGTTCGCAGCCGCCTCGCTCGGCCCGCCCACACTCACCTGATCGGCGCCGGGGAGATCGTCGTTGGCCATCTGGGCCAACGCGTGGGCGAAGACGTCGGTGTCTGCCGACGCGGTTCCGAACGAGCCGACGGCCCGTTGCCCGCCGCTTGGGTTGAGGAAGTAGAGCTCGGTCGAGTGGACCACGGTGCGGGTGGTCGGGTTGAGTTCGACCTCCACCCCGTAGTGCTTCCAGACTTGGGCCAGGGCCGCCGGCGACCCGGTGAGGAACTCCCAGTTGGCCAGCCGGCCCAGCCCGTGCTGGTCGCTCCATGACGACACGTCGGCGACGCCCGGATAGTACGGATTGGCATTGACGGAGAGAAAGACCACATCCTTCGCCGCCGCCCCGAGGTCGCGGTCTGCCGCCACGACGTCTTGTGCAAGGAGCGTGCAGATGTCCGTGCAACGGTCGTCGTTGAACGACAGGACCACCGACTTCCCCCGGAACGTGGCGAGCGAGACGGCTCGGCCGTGCTGGTTGGTCAGGGTGAAGCCGGGAGCCGGCGGGCTCTGGTTGGGGGGAAACACGTCGAGCTGGAGCAGCGTGGCCGACGACGGAGGAATACCCGGCGCAATTTCCGACGGGCCGCCGGTTCCGACTCCCACGAAAAGGACGACGGCGAGTATGGCGGCCAGCCCGACCCCGAGCGCGGCAAACCACAGCCGCCGGTGGGTCCCCCCTCGAGGCCGTCGGGCCCCGGAGTCGGCCGGGCTTTCCACTTCCATGGTGTCAGCCACCGACCACCACCTCATCGGGGCTGGGGGAGCCCGGTCGGCTGGTCTGCCCGGCCGGGTCGCCAGGCCGGGCCGGCCGTCGGGACCAGCCAGCCGCGGCGAGGCCCAAGACCACCAGGAGGACGAGACCGAGCACGACACCGATCACTCGGGGCGAACCGCTCAGCCAGGTGCTGATCGCGCTTTGAACGTGCTCCACGAGCCCGATCGGCTCTGGGAAGGCAGTCGGGTCGATGAGGTCGGCGGCCCAATAGAAGACGAGGTACGTGCCGACCAAGGCCAGCACCGCCCCGCCGATCCGGGGGACTGCGCCGGACACGCGACCGATGCGCCGCAGGGGGGCTACCCCCACGTTGGCCACGAGCAAGCCCGCCACCATGAGGAACAGTCCCATGCCAAGGGCGTAGGCGACTGTTGTCCCCACCCCCCGGGTGACTCCCAGCCGGCCGAAGGATCCGGCCACCGCAGCCAGGAAAAGGGGGAGGGCGCAGGTAAGTGAGGCGACGGCGTAGGCCACGCCGAAGCTGGCCATGGCCAGCGGTCCCCGGCTGGCGGAGCGGCGGCGCACCGGCACCGTCAGTTTGAGCGGGTGTCCGAGCGCAGCCGCGACACCGACGCCAGCCATCGCTGCCCCGATTGGAAGCATGACCCAGGGCACCCAACCAAGCAGCACATTCACGCCGGACTCGACCAGGATCCCGCACAAGCCGAAGACGAGCAGGAACCCGGCGGTCACGCTGGCCCCGGCCCACAGGCCACGCAGGCTCCGTCGCTGGCGCGTATCCGTCGCGTCCCCGACGAAAAAGGAGAGGTATGCGGGGAGCAGTGGGAAGCCGCAAGGGTTCACCGCCGCGATCAGGCCGAGGGTGAACGCGTAAAGGAGGGGTCCCGGCGACCCCGCCACCACCGCGACAGCCGTCCCGTTCACGGCCGACGCCGCGGGTGCCTCAGGCGCAGCATTCCGGGGATTGCGGGCAACTCGCTCGCTGGAAGAAAAGGAGAGGGTCCGAGTGCCATAAGCGGCACCGTTGCACCCTAGGAAAGGGGTTTCGGCGATGCCAGTCGGGGAAGGGGGCACCGCTGGGAGAGCCACAGATGGGTGGCCGCGACGGCCCGCCAGGGGCGCCAGGCCTCAGCGGCGCAGGCCAGCTCGGCGGCCGATACCGGCCGCGACCAGATCGCTTCGAACGCTCGGCGCAGACCGAGATCCTCGGCTGGAAAGGCGTCGAGGTGCCCGATGCGCAGGGCGAGGTACTGCGCGCTCCAGGGGCCGATGCCTGGGCGGGCGGTCAGGGTGCGGACCAGGTCGGACAGGGGCTGGGTCCGAGCCAGGCTGAGCTGGCCCTCGGCCAGCGCCCGGGCCAAGGAACCGAGCGCGTCCTCCCGGGCAGCGGTGAGCCCGAGGCCGCCGAGGTCCGCTCCCGCCAGCTCGTCGGCGGTGGGGAAGGTCCGCCAAAGACCCAAGGCCCCGAGGCCGGCAACGGTCGACCCGTGGCGCTCCACGATCCGGGTGAGGACGGTCCCGGCGGCCGCGACGCTGATCCGCTGCCCGCAGATCGTCCGGACCAACGTCTCGAAGGGGTCCCACGTCCCCGGCGGCCGCAGGCCGGGGGACGCGGCCACCAGGGGGCCCAATGTTGGGCAGGCCCCGAGTTGCTCGATGGCCGGGGTGAGGTCGATGTCCAGGCCGAACATCCGTCGAACCCGCTGGACCAGGTGGATCAGGCCTTCCCAGTGAGGTAGGTGGGCTACGAGGAGCAGGTGATCCGGACCCCCCAACGACACTTCGAGGACCCCAGGGTCCCCGTCGACAACAACTGTGCGCCGGTAGGTGCCGGCCTCGACGCGCTCGACCCCGGGGATCACCCGCGCCGCCAAGTACCCGAGCATGGCCTCCCAGTCGAGTGAGCCCGAGAAGGGCAGGCGCAGGGCCAGCCCGCCGTCGGCAACCAGCCGGTCCCGTACCCGGCGGCGAGCCCGCAGCTCGAGCGGCGTGGCCCGGAAGACCTCCCGACAGATCCGGTTGAACTGCCGGATGCTGCCGAACCCCGAGGCGAACGCGACCTCAGCAACGCTGAGGTCGGTGTCATCGAGCAACCGGCGCGCGAAGTGTGCCCGGCGAGAGCGGGCCAGCTGGTCCGGGGTGACCCCGAGGTGGACCTCGAACAGCCGGCGGAGGTGCCGGGTCGAGACCCCGAGGCGGGCGCCGAGCTCCTCCTCGGTGTGCTCGTCGAGGAGGCCCTCGACGACCAATTGCACGGCCCGGCAGACCAGCTCCGGGGCATCCGGGCTGAGCGGGGGGTCGGTGCGGTATGGCCGACAACGCAGGCAGGCGCGGTAGCCGGCCGCTTCGGCCGCGGCGGCCAGGGCGAAGGGGCGCACGTTGCCCGGGTGAGGCCGCCCGCCGCAGTCGGGCCGGCAGTAGATGCCAGTGGTGACTACGGCCGAGAATCCGCTCATGGCTTCGATGATGGCCGATGCGGAGCTTGATCGCTGGACAGATACGGACAGGCGTCCGTAGCACTCATGTGCTCAGACGGCGGCCCGTGCCAAGAGCTCGACTACCTGGTCGTCGGTGGTGGGGGAGAAGTCGAGGTATGCCTCGCCGATGGCGAGGAAGCCAGCCGGGCGAGCCAGGCAGACCACCTCGTCGGCCACCCCCGTGAAGGCGCTGCCCACTCGGGATGGGCCGACCGGCACAGCCAGCACGACCCGGCTCGCCCCGGCGGCTCGGGCCACCCGACACGCCGCCCGGGCGGTGGATCCCGTGGCAACGCCGTCGTCGACGATGACGGCCACCCGGCCCATCAGAGGCACCGGCGGGCGCCCGGCCCGGTACAAGGCCGCTCGGCGGTCGAGTTCGGCTTGCTCGGCCTTTTGCACAGCGGCGAACTCTGCCGGGCCGAGGCCAGTGGATCGCACCACGTCCTCGTTCACGACCACCACCCCACCCTCCCCGAGGGCCCCCATGGCCAGCTCGGGCTGGAACGGCACGCCCACCTTGCGGACCAGCAGGACGTCGAGGGGCGCACCGAGCGCCGCCGCCACCTCGAAGCCAACGGCAACCCCGCCTCGGGGGAGCCCGAGGACCACCGGCTGCTCGGGCTTCAAGTGGCTGAGCGCCTCCCCCAGGCGCCGGCCTGCCTCGGCCCGGTCACGGTAGAGCATGGATTCCCCCTCAGTATGGTCACACTACTGAGGCGATACGGTGGTCTCGTGCTTCCCCGTCGCTACCCGTGGGAGCAGTGCTCGATCGCCAGCACCCTGGAGATTGTTGGGGATCGCTGGACGATGCTGATCATCCGGGAGGCGTTTTTCGGGACCCGGCGATTCGAGGACTTCCACCGCCGCCTCGGCATCGCTCGAACCGTACTGAGTGATCGGCTCGGCCGCTTGGTGGCCGACGGGCTGCTCCGAAAGGAGCGCTACCAAGATGCCCCGGCCCGTGACGAGTACCGGCTCACGGATAAGGGGAGCGACCTGTGGCCGGCGCTCATGGCCCTCATGTGGTGGGGGGACCGCCACGCCACCGACGGCCCGCCGCCGGTGGTCGTTGTCCACCGGGGTTGCGGCGGGACGGTCGACGACCGACGGGTCTGCACTCGCTGCCACGCGCCGCTCGGGCCTCGCGACGTGCTGGTGTCGCGGGGCGACCCGGCAGCCGCCGCGGCCTCCACCGGTCCCGGCCGGTGACCCCGACGGCCCCGGCCGCCGTGCCGACCGAGGGCGGCGCCTGGCTTCGTTCCCTGGGCTTCGAGATCGAGGAACTGACCGGGTCCTTGGTGCGTGGGCACCTCGTCGTCACCACCGACCATCACACCCCTTGGGGAGTGGCCCACGGCGGGGTCTTTACCACGGTCGTCGAGACGGCCGCGTCCCTTGGCGCCTCGGAGGCGGTTTCCGACCGGGACCAGTTCGCGGTGGGCACCCACAACTCGACCGACTTCCTCCGGCCGATCTCGGCCGGGCGGGTCGACGTCGTCGCCGTGCCCGTCCTCCAAGGGCGCACGCAGCAGCTGTGGCAGGTCGACCTCACCGATCAGCAGACCGGAAAGCTTCTCGCCCAGGGCCGCCTGCGCCTCCAGAACGTCGCGCTGCCAGCGCGCGACTGACCGGCGCCTCAGACCGGGTTGGAGGTGGCCAGCGCCCGGCGATCAGCGAGCGAAGAGCGACGGACCACGAGATGGGGGTGGACCTCGACTCGTCGCGTCGGTCCCCGTTCCCCGCCGATGCGGGCGACGAGAGCCGAGACGGTGGCGTCGGCGAGCCGTCGCCTGGGTTGGTGGATGGTGGTGAGGGGCGGGTCGCAAAGCTCGGCGAACACGACGTCGTCGAACCCGGTGACCATGACGTCATCGGGCACCGAGACGCCCTCGGCTCGGAGCTCGCCGATCAACCCCAGGGCCACCACGTCGGAGGCGCACACGATGGCGTCGGGCATCGTGCCCTCTTTGAGGATCCGTCGCACCGCCTGGCGACCGAAGTTGGCGGTGAACCGGCCGAGAATGGGCTCCTCCCGCCACAACGAGCGTTCCTCGGTCCCCTGCCAGAAGGCTTCCAGGCGAATCCGACCGGCCGAGCTGGAGATGTGCGAGGAGACGAACCGGACACTCTCGGCCCCCAGCTCGACCAGATGGTCGAGCACCAGGTTGATGCCGAGCTCGTTGTCGATCCCGACGTAGTCGGTGTTGAGCGTGGTCTGGTAAGCGAGCTGGACGACCGGGATCGAACGGCTCGCCTCCAGGAGGGCCTGACTCGAGGCCTGCTCGTCGGTCGGCACCACGATGAGCCCGTCTACGCGCCGGGACACGAGGGACAGGAGTCGCCGGGCCTCGTCTTCCCAGAGCCCGCGAGCGTCGGCCAGGACGAGGTCGAGCCCGACCTGCTCCAAGAACACATCGACGGCCTCGACGAGCTCGGCGTAGAAGGGGTTCCGGAGCCAGGGGACGATCATCCCGACGCTTCCGGTGTTCCGGGCCCGCAGAGCCCGGGCGATCTTGTTTGGCTGATAACCGAGCCGCCGGGCCGCTTCCTCCACGGCGATCCTGGCCGCGGTCGAGCAGCGCCCCGAGCCGGTCAGCACCCGCGAGGCGGTCGAGATCGAGACCCCGGCGGCGGCCGCAACGTCGCGGAGCTGCACCGGACCTGACTGTCCTGCCGGTTTCACGCTGCGATGTTTGTGGACCGAGGCTGTGTTTGCAAACGCCTTGGGCGTGGGTCGCAACATTGGGTGCCTCCTGGGGTTCCGGGGGCGCTCGGTTGGGCAGCAGGGCCAGCGGCCGTGGTATGCGTGAGCCATGGAGCTATTCGAGGCAATCCGCACCACCCGGGCCATGCGTCGGCTTGATCCCAGCCGACCGGTTTCCACCGAGGACCTCTGGACCATCCTCGAAGCGGCCACCAAGGCTCCCTCCGGCGGCAACCGGCAGGTGGCCCGGTTTCTGGTGGTCACCGATGTGGAGCGACGCTCGAGGATCGGCCGCCTCTATGGGGAGGCCTGGGGGTCGATCCGGCAGGGGTACCTGCCGGCCCCGGGGGAACCGCCCTCGCCCATCCTGCGTTCAGCCGACCACTTGGCCGCAAACATGGGAGAGGCCCCAGCGATCATCATCCCCTGTTCTCGGGGCGCTGACCCCGCCTCGATCTATCCCGCCTGCCAGAACTTGTTCCTCGCGGCCCGGGCCCTCGGATTGGGCACGGCCCTGACCACGGTGCATCGCCTGAAGGAGACAGAGGTGAAGGCGGCGCTCGAAATCCCCGATGACGTCCAGACTTGGGCGATGATCCCCGTCGGCTACCCCCTCGGACGCTGGGGCGAGGCTCAGCGACGTCCGGTGGAGGAGATCACCTATTGGGATCGCTACGGCGAGCGCCGAGCGCGCGCCTGAGCGGCGAGACCCGAGCGTCCTCGACGCTCGCTGAGCGACTCCGACGCCACGCCGGGTTTGACGCAATCGGTTCGCAACTGGCCTGGGCCGTGCGGCCCGAGGACCCAAGTGAGCGACAGGCCGGGCGGTTGGTCGTAGCGATGACGCCCAACTATGCGCACACCCTGAGCCACCCCTCGGTGGCACGCACCGCACCCGACGCTACTGGGACAGCCAACCCTCGGTGCCGAGCCGCTCGGCGAGCCCCTGGAGGTCGTTGGCGATCACATCGACGCCGTCGTCGGGGACCGGCGGCGCGGTGGCCCCCACGCCCCACTCGGCCGGCCGTGCCACGTAGGCGGTCCGCAGACCGACGGCCCTCGCGGCCCGCAAGTCTCCCAGGTGAGCCGCGACGAGCATGACTTCGTCGGCCTGCCGGTCGAGGAGCGCTACCGCCCCCTGGTAGGTGGACGGGTCGGGCTTGTACGCCCCGAACAGCTCGGTCGAGATAATGCAGTCCCAGGGCAGGCCGGCCCGCTTCGCCATCTCGGTCAGGAGGGCGAAACTCCCGTTGGACAGCGGCGCAATGAGGACGTGGCGCCGGAGCGTCTGAAGCCCGGGACGAGCGTCGGGCCATGGATCGAGCCTCCGCCACGCCCTGGCCAGTTCGCCGAGCTGACCTCGATCGAGCTCCAGGCCATGGCGGGCCACGAGCCGATCGAGCGTCTCGGCGAGCAGCGTTTCCACCGGCGAGTAGGGGCGGGCTCCGGCCACGATCTGCCCGATCGGCTCGAGGTAACCCTCGCGCCGCCAAGCGTCGGCGAAGGCTCCCCAGTCGGTCCCCTCACCGCTGTGGCCGGCGATCGTCCGCGCGGCTTCGGTGATCCCGCTGCGCCAATCGACCACCGTGCCGAAGACATCGAAGAGGAGGGCACCGAGCTGGCGGGCGGGCACCGCCGAACTCTGCCACCTCGACCACGCCGCCCGCTCAGCCAGGGCTGCTGTCCGCAACTCGGCGTAGCCTGGACCACACACGAAGGCCGGGGGTGTCCGCATGGTGAGGTCGAGCCGATGAGCACCGAGCCGAGCCCGGAGGAGGTCCGGGCCGAGGTCCATCAGTGGCTGGAGGAGTACTGGGACCCTGACCTCTCGCTGGCTGAGTGGCGGGCGCGCTTGGCCGACTCGGGCTGGGCCGTGCCTGGGTGGCCGCTCGAGTGGTTCGGTAAGGGGCTCCCGTCCGAGCTCGCCCAAGTCGCCTCGGACGAGCGACAAGCGTTCGGGGCGGTTGGCCCGCCGACCGGCTCGTCCATGTCGCTCGCTGCCCCGACGCTGCTCGCTCACGCATCCGACGAGCTGAAGGGCCACCGGCTGCATCGCATCCTGACCGGCGAGGACCGCTGGTGCCAGCTCTTCAGTGAGCCGGGAAACGGCTCCGACCTGGCGGGGCTGACGACCCGGGCTGAGCGTGATGGCGACGAGTGGGTGGTGAGCGGCCAGAAGGTCTGGACGACCGGTGCCCGCACTGCCGACTACGCGATGCTCCTGGCCCGAACCGATTGGGACGCGCCCAAACACCGCGGCATCACCTACTTCGTGCTCCCGATGCACCAGCCCGGGGTAGAGGTGCGCCCCCTCACCCAGATGAACGGTCACGCCTCATTCAACGAGGTCTTCCTCACTGAGGCGCGGGTGCCACCCGGCCACGTCGTGGGGGAGGTCAACAGCGGCTGGGCCGCGGCGCTGACCACCCTCGCGCACGAGCGGGGTCTCGGCGCGATGCGATTGGCCCCCACCGCGGGCGGGACGGAGGGTCGGGCAGTGCGCGAGGCCCGGGCCGAAGCGGTCGAGCAGGCTCGGACCTACTCCTGGTATCCGCAGCGGGCCGGTCGGGCCGACCTGCTCCCGACGATCGCCCGCGAGCGTTCGGCACCCTCCCACCAACGTCAGTTGGTGGCCGACGTCATCGCCCGTTCCAAGGTGGCCGCCTGGAACGTGGAGCGATCCCGGGCAGCCCGCGCTGCCGGGCGCTCGCCCGGGCCCGAAGGATCGGTGGCCAAGCTGGCCGGGAGCGACATCGCCCGCCGGGCGGCCAATGCCCACGGGTCGATGGCCGGCGCCGACGGGCTCCTCACCGGGCCCCAATCGACCAGAGGCGGGATCGTGGCCGAGATCCTGGTGTCGGTCCCAGCCGGCTCCATCGCCGGGGGGACGGACGAGATCCAGCACAACATCGTGGGCGAGCGGTCGCTTGGCCTCCCAAGGGAGCCCTCGAACGACTCCCAGCTTCCCTTCCGCGAGGTTCGCACCAACGCCGAACGACGGTGACGCCCGGCTTCGCAGCTGCCGGCCGGCGTCGGTAGCGTCCATCACTGACCGGCGCGAGGGACGGGTCGGTGGAGGAGGTGTCGGCCCGTGAGCGACGTGACGGTGGAGATGGGCGACGGTCATGTCGCCATGGTCGAGTTGCACCGGCCGCCGAACAACTTCTTCGATGTCTCGCTGATCGCCGCCCTGGCGGACGCCTATGAGGAGCTCCAGAGCGGGACATGCCGGGCCATCGTCTTGTGCTCGGAGGGCCGGCACTTCTGTGCCGGTGCAGATCTCACGAGCGGCACCGAGCGGAGCGTCGGCGATCTCTACCAGCACGCGTTGCGCTTGTTCAGTGCCGAGCTGCCGGTAGTCGCCGCCGTCGCCGGCGCGGCGATCGGCGGCGGCCTCGGTCTGGCGTTGTCGGCCGATTTCCGGGTGGCCAGTCCCGAAAGCCGGTTCGCTGCCAACTTCTCACGTCTCGGCTTCCACCACGGGTTCGCATTGACGGTGACGTTGCCTATGGTGGCGGGCGAGCAGGCCGCCAACTGGCTCCTGTACACCGGTCGGCGCATCGGCGGTGAGGAAGCCCATGCCCTCGGTCTGTGCGATCGCCTGGTGGACTCACCCGACGCGATCCGGGACGAGGCTCACGCAATGGCGGCCGAACTCGCCGCTGCCGCGCCTCTCTCGGTGCGGGCCATCCGGGCGACCATGCGCCGCGGCCTGGCCGAGCGAGTCCGCGAGGCGACCGAGCTCGAGCGCGTGGAACAGGGCCGGCTGGGCCAGACGGCCGACTTCCGCGAAGGGGTGGCCGCCTCGAGCCAGCGTCGTGAGCCACGCTTCACCGGTTCGTGAGTCCGCTCGCCGACCGCCGGCTGGTGTCGTCGGGCTCGTCGTTCGAGGCGACCTTCGGGTTCTCACGCGCGCTGCGGGTCGGGTCGCGGGTGTTGGTCGCCGGGACGGCTCCGGTGTGGCCCGACGGGTCGTGCCCGAGGGACCCGGGCATCCAGGCTCGACGGTGCCTCGAGATCATCCTGGCCGCGCTGGCCGAGCTGGGTGCGAGTCCAGCCGATGTGGTGCGGACCCGGATGTACCTGTGCCAGGCCGAGGACAGCCAAGCAGTGGGTAGCGCCCATGCTGAGGTGTTCGGAAATGTGAAGCCGGTGGCCACGATGGTGGTTGTGGCTGGGTTGCTCGATCCGCGGTGGCGGGTGGAGATCGAGGCCGAGGCGCTCGTCGACGATCACTGAGCTGGCCCCGCCCGCGGGCCTTGGACTCGCCGGTCGTCGGGTTGCCCCTTGGGGGCATCGCCCGGCAGGCTGGCCCTACACAGGCGGCCGCTCACGCGTCGCGGACCGCTGGAACGGGGAAGGGGCTCACGATGGCGAGCGACAGGATCGAAGCGGGGACGACCACCGTCACCTCGCGCAAGGGAGACGAGATCGAGGCATACCACGCCCGACCGATCGAGACGACGGGCTACGGGAGCGTGGTCGTTATTCACCACATGCCCGGGTACGACTCCTCGACCAAGGAGATCGCGCGGCGCCTTGCATCCCATGGCTACGGGGCGGTTGTGCCCAACCTGTTCCACCGCTATGCACCTGGCGCGTCGGCTGGCGATGGGGCCGCAGCGGCCCGGGCGGCCGGTGGCGTTCCCGACGCCCAATGTCTGGACGACGTGGCCGGGGCCATGGCCTTTCTCAAGGACCAGGCGGCGGCTAACGGCAAGGTCGGCGTGATCGGATACTGCTCGGGGGGCCGCCAGAGCTACCTGTCCGCGTGCAACCTGGATCTGGACGCGGCCGTCGTCTGCTACGGCGGCGGCGTGGTCGCTAGCCCCGAGCAGCTGACACCGGGGCGGCCGGTCGCGGTCATCGACATGACCAAGGATCTGCGCTGCCCCATGCTCGGGCTCTTTGGCTCCGAAGACGCCAATCCTTCGCCTGAACACGTCGCCAGGATGGAGGCCGAGCTGACCACGCATGCCAAGACCTTCGAGTTCCACAGCTACGAAGGCGCTGGTCACGCCTTTTTCTGGGTCGAGCGTCCGAGTTACAACGCTGAGGCGTCGCGGGACGGTTGGGTGCAGATTTGGAACTTCTACGACAAGTACCTGGCGGGCTGAAGCATGTGTACGTACCTCACCTCGACCGAGAAGGTCGTCGGCACTGGGCTCGGAGCCCACGGGTGGTTCGCGATCCAAGAGGCGGTCGTCTACTTCGACCACCCTCAGGAGGCGTTGGTCGAGCACGCGCTGTGTCTCGACTTCCGCGCCGGCGGACCGGCCGACCCCAGTCAACGGGTCGCGGTCGAGCTCGACGCCCACTCCGCCCGCCGACTGGCCGAGTCCATCCTCGCCACCCTGGCCCACGACGAGGTCAAGGCGCTCGGAGTCGACTGACAGGCCGGCGCGGGGCGATCAGTCGCGCTTCGACCTGGCTCTCCTCATGGCTCGATCCGGTCTCGGGTCGCGCTGGTCTCCGTCATCGGCCGAAACCGACGGGGAGTTGTGGTGACGATCGCGCGACGCGTTATCGGTGCAAGAACCTAGGGGAGGAAAGAGACTCCTCGAGCCGAGCGTTTCTTTAGGACTGGGCCACGGTGGTGGCAGCGGCCAGTGCCAGCGAGAAACCACGCGTGTCACCGAGCAGCCCGGAATCCATGCGGTTCATGACGTAGGCGACGGTCAGCCGCATATCCAAATCCGAGATCACGAGCGAACCCCCAAGCCCGCCCCAGAAGCAGGCGTTGGGGCCGAGGGGGACGATCTCGTTGCCGAGGCCGTAGCCGATGCCGAAGCGTATCGGGACGCCGAGCACGACATCTTCGCCATTGGACTGCTCCTCGAAGATGGCCCGGCACCCCTGTTCAGAGAGCAGCCGGACCCCTCTGGCCTCACCGTGATTGGAGACGATGGACTGGACCGTCCCCACCCCCCGGGCGTTGCTCTGGCCGTTGGCTGCAGGGATCTCGGCCCGCCGCCAGCCCTCCTGCCAACTCACCTCGGGGGAGAGCGGGGGGTTGGTGAAGGTCTTGATCAGCAACTGGTTGGTGACCGTCGCGGGGTCGATGAGCGGGCCCGACGGAGTGATGACCCGAACCGTACGAGCGTCGTCGGCCGGGGGGAGCCCAATCAAGAAATCGCCGCCGAGGGGCCTGGCAACTTCCTGTGCGAAGAAGCTCCCGAGGCTCTGGCCGGTGACCCGCCGCACCACCTCTCCGACCAGGTAACCCTGGGTGACGGCGTGGTAGCCCGAGGCCGTCCCCGGCACCCACCAGGGCTTCTGCGCTGCCAGCAGGCTGGTCGCCTTCTCCCAGTCGTAGAGGTCTTCGACGGCGATCGGCTCCTCCCATCCGGACAGCCCGGCGGTGTGAGAGAGCAGGTGGCGGACCTCGATCCTTTCCTTGTCGTTGGCCTTGAACTCCGGCCAATAGGTCGCGACCGGCGCGTGGAAATCGATCTCGCGTTGGTCGGCCAGGATCAGTGCGCACAGGTTGGTCATCGTCTTGGTCGTCGACCAGACATTGGTGATCGTGTCGCGTTCCCATGGGACGGTGCGGGCTTCGTCGGCGAACCCCCCCCACAGATCCACCACTGGTTCGCCCTCTACGAAGACGGCGACCGAGGCGCCGACATCGAGCCCCTGGTCGAAGTTCTTTTGGAAGGCCTCCCGGACGGCCTCGAAACGCTCGTCACAGGTTCCTTGGATTTCGCCGGCCGCATCCGCCATGGCGCCCCCTCTGCTCACCTCGGGCTCTTCAGCGCATCGTACCGAGCCGCCCCAGGGCTGGCCTGTAGGTTCGGGACCTGCGAGAGGGACACCACCTTCCGGCCGTTCCGGCGGGAGGTCCGGGCGCGACCGCGACGCATTCCTCACCCGTCCGATCCTCTCCCTGGTCGTCGCCGGATTCCTCGCATCGACATCGGGCCGCGCCGAGTGGAGCCGGCCCGACCGCGGCGATCGAGCCGGAGCCGCCCTTACAGGGTCAATCGGCTGCCGAAGGCGGAGGGGGCTCGTGGGAGCTGGGGGGCGGGCGCGGCTTGCACCGCCTGATTGATCGACGGCCTTCGCCAGAGTGCGTCGGGGCGCCCGGATTTGAACCGGGGACCTCGTGCTCCCAAAGCACGTGCGCTAACCAGACTGCGCTACGCCCCGCGTGGCGAACGGTACTCGGTGCC
>JBEDUR010000060.1:0-2129 GCA_040414865.1 Acidimicrobiales bacterium | reverse complement strand
CCGATCTTCTCCCACGGGTCCTCGAGCTCGATCTCCTTGGCGATGGACACGCCATCGTTGGTGATCGTGGGTGCGCCCCACTTCTTCTCGAGCACCACGTTGCGGCCCTTGGGGCCGAGGGTTACCTTCACGGCGTCGGCGAGCTGGTTCATACCGCGCTCGAGGCCGCGCCTGGCGTCCTCGTCAAACGCGATCATCTTCGCTGCCATAGGCTCCAGTCCTCCGTGGCGTACGCGCGGATCGAGCCGACGCCCGCGACGGACGGCAGCCCGCGCGGCAGTCCTTTCCTGCCGCGGGAGGTGCCTCATCGCCCGATCCCGCCAATGCTGGCACTCGCAAGAGCAGAGTGCCAGCACCATGTTTAGCACTCTCATAGTGTGAGTGCAAACGCCCGGATATCCGGCACCGGACAGGATCCCCATGACCAGCGCCGAATTGCTCACGCACCCCGTGCTCCCGCATCCGTCCCGGCGGAAGCGACGCCATGGAAGCGGGCTTCGGCCACGCTCGATCAGGCGTAAATCAGATCGGCCCGGCCCCGAGGGGCCGGGCCGGCCAGCAGAACCCGGCAGATCTGTGGTCCCGCGTGCAGCCGGGGCCACGAGCGGACTTAAGAGACCACGACCACCTTGTCGGCCTGCGCGCCCCGGTCGCTCTGCGTGATCTCGAACTCGACCCGCTGTCCCTCCTCGAGGGTGCGGTAGCCATCCGACTGGATCGCCGAGAAATGGACGAAGACGTCCTTGCCACCGTCGACGGCGATAAAGCCGTATCCCTTGTCCGGGTTGAACCACTTGA
Organism: Acidimicrobiales bacterium; assembly: GCA_040414865.1. GTDB lineage: Bacteria > Actinomycetota > Acidimicrobiia > Acidimicrobiales > RAAP-2 > Palsa-461. The sequence goes on along the minus strand of JBEDUR010000060.1, from coordinate 1,331 downwards.
CGGTGCCCTGAGCCATTCCAAACAACTCCCTAACTACGCTCGGGCCTCGAGCCCCGCCCTTGTCACCGCGGAACCCGTCGATCGCGAACCGGTGAGAACGGCTGAGCGCGCAAGCGCGCCCCCGTCCCCGTCCGACGGCGAACGGAACTGACCTTACCCTGTACCGAGGGTGCCCGCCGCCACTTACCCACCAATCACGCCATCTGGCCTATGTTCGCTCCCGCCCCGGCCGCCCCGCCAGCCACGGCCGGAATGACCGAGACCCGTTCTCCGGCGGGTATCTGTGTGTCCAGACCCTGGGCGAAACGCACGTCCTCGTCGCCCACGTAGACGTTGACGAACCGGCGCAGTTTGCCGCTGTCGTCGATTATCCGTCCGGCCAGGCCCGGGTAGGCGGCGTCCAGACCGGCGATGACCTCGCGGAGCGTCCCCTCGGTGGCGGTCACCTCCGCCGCGCCGCCGGTGTAGGACCGCAAGATGGTGGGGATGCGCACCTGCACAGTCACGGACATTGCCTCCCTGCTCAATAAGAAAGTTCGCGCTATCGAATTGTTACGCTGGATTCCCGCTAGACCGGTTCTGAAAAACGTTCCTGGAACGCTTCGAGGGTTGGCCGGATCGGAGCGGGCACGTCCACCGCCGCAGCCACCGCGTCGAGGGTCTTCAGCCCGTCACCCGAGTTGATGATCACGGTCTCGGCCTCCGGGTCGAGCTGACCCTCCTTCAGCAGCTTGCGCAGCACGCCGAGGGTGACACCGCCGGCCGTCTCGCCGAAGATGCCCTCGCACCCGGCGAGCAGCCGGATCGAGTCGATGACCTCGTCGTCGCTCACGTCGGCGACCGCTCCGCCGGTACGGCGCACCACGTCGAGCACGTAGGGCCCGTCCGCCGGGTTGCCGATGGCCAGCGACTTGGCGATGGTGTCCGGGCGGACCGGCCGGACCACGTCGTGCCCGGCGGCGAACGCGGCGGACACCGGCGAGCATCCGGTGGCCTGGGCGCCGAACACTCGCCACGGGGTCGGCGGCACCAGGCCGAGCGAGGTCAGCTCGGTGAAGCCCTTGTCCACCTTCACCAGCTGCGCGCCGGACGCGATCGGGACCACCACCTGCTCGGGCAGCCGCCAGCCGAGCTGCTCGGCGATCTCGAAGCCGAGCGTCTTGGATCCCTCGGCGTAGTAGGGCCGCACGTTGACGTTCACGAACGCCCAGTCGGGGTGCTCGCCCGCGAGCTCGGAGGCCAGCCGGTTCACGTCGTCGTACGTGCCGTTCACGGTGATGAACGTGCCGCCGTAGACCGAGGTGGTGATGATCTTGCCCAGCTCCAGGTCG
>JBEDUR010000059.1:0-7673 GCA_040414865.1 Acidimicrobiales bacterium | reverse complement strand
AGCTCTGCGGGCACCATGGCCGCGGCCGCCTCGCGGTCCCCGCCGAGGTACGCGTCCTGGATCCGCTCGGCCTCCTGCTTGTAGCCGTACCGACGCAGCACGTCGTTGTAGAAGTTCTGGCCCCGAGCCCCCATGCCCCCGAAGTAGAGGGCGAGTCCCGGCCGGGCACGGTCACGCAACGACGCGACATCGTCGCCGATGGCCAGCGGGCCGCCTGCCACCACCTCGAGCGGCCCGAGGTCGGCGCCCCGCCTGGCCAGCCCGGTCCGGAGCGAGTCGCCCCAGACGCGCTGGGACCCCTCGGGCCAGAAGTGCAGCGGGAGCCACCCGTCGGCAATCTCGGCGGTCATCTCCACATTCTTCGGGCCCAGGGACGCCACATAGACCGGGATCCGCTCGCGCACCGGGTGGTCCACGATCTTGAGCGGCTTGCCGAGCCCGGTCCCGCGCCCCTCGGGCAACGGGACCTGGTACTGCTGGCCCCGGTACTCGAGCCGGTCGCGGCGCCACAGCGAGCGACAGATGTCGATGATCTCGGCGGTGCGGGCCAGCGGGTGGTCGTAGGCCACGCCGTGGAACCCTTCGATCACCTGTGGGCCGGACGCGCCGAGACCGAGGATGAAGCGCCCACCCGACAGCTTGTCGAGCCCGACCGCGGTCATCGCGATGAGAGTCGGCGTCCGTGAATACAGGGGCAAGATGCTCGACCCCAGCTGGGCCCGCTTCGTCACCGCGGCAAGGAACCCGAGCGTCGACACCGAGTCGGCCGTGTAGGCCTCACCCGCCCACAGGTGCTCGACACCCATGTCCTCTAGGCTCCGGGCATACTGCGCCAAGGCCTCGGGGTTGTCCCGCATGCCGACCGCCGCTCCCAGCTTCATGCCCGAACCTCCCAGCGAGGGCCCAAATAGAGCCAGATAAAAAGGACACTATTGCCATGTCGATCGCCATCACCGACGACCACCAAACGCTCGCCCAGACGGTGTCGGACTTCCTGGTTAGGCACAACTCCCGTGGGGCAGCGCGTGCCCTGCTCGAGAGTGAGACCGAGGAGCTGCCCAAGTTCTGGGGCGAGCTGGCCAACCTGGGCTGGCTCGGGTTGCACCTGCCGGAGGAGTACGGCGGGTCGGGCTTCGGGTTGCCCGAACTGGTCGTGGTGGTCGAGGAGTTGGGGCGCGCCGTCGCGCCGGGGCCGTTCGTGCCCACGGTGGTGGCGAGCGCGGTGATCGCCGCCGCCGGTGACCCGGAGGTCTGCCGACGCTTTCTCCCGGGTCTGGCAGACGGCTCGGTGGCCGCCGCTGTAGGCCTGGGCGGGGAGGTCGAGGTCCGGGACGGCCGGGCCTCCGGTCCGGCGGGTGCCGTCATCGGCGGCGGCCTTGCCGAGGTGCTGGTGATTCCGGCCGGTGAAGACGTGGCCGTGGTCGAGCGCGCTGGCGGTGGCGTCGAGGTCACGACCCCAAAGAACCTCGATCCCACCCGGCGCACCGCCCGAATCACCCTCGATGGGGCGCCGGCCGTCGTCCTCCAGGGGGCCCGTCAGACACTTCTCGACTACGCCCGCCTGCTCTTTGCGGCAGAAGCCGTCGGGGTGGCCCGCGAGTGCACAGAGTCGGCGGCCGCCTACGCCAAGGTACGCGAGCAGTTCGGCCGGCCCATCGCCACCTTCCAGGCGGTGAAGCACCACTGCGCCAACATGGCGGTCGCCACTGAGCTGTCCACCTCCCTCGTCTGGGACGCCGCCAGGGCCGCGGCCAGCGGCGGTGACCAGTTCAGCTACACCGCCGCGATGGCGGCGGCCCTCGCCCTCCCGGCCGCCGACCAAGACGCCCAGCTCAACATCCAGGTACACGGCGGAATCGGCTTCACCTGGGAGCACGATGCTCACCTCTACCTCCGGCGGGCCAGCGCCACCGAGGCCGTTGTCGGCGCCGAAGATGCAGCCCAAGCGGTCACCGACCTGGCCCGCAAGGGCGTAAAGCGCGGGCGGAGCATCGACCTGCCTCCGGAGGCCGAGGCCATCCGGGCCGAGGTTCGGGCATTCGCCGAGCGGGTCAAGGGCCTCGACCAGGCGGCTCAGCGGACCGAGATGATCGAGGCCGGGTACGCGATGCCCCACTGGCCCAAGCCCTGGGGCCGGGACGCTCGCGCCGTCGAGCAGCTCGTCATCGAGCAGGAGTTCGCCCGGGCCGGGGTCAGCCGCCCCGGCTACGGGATCACCGGCTGGGTCATCCTGACCCTGATCCAGTACGCGACCGAGGACCAGATCGCCCGGTGGGTGCACCCGGCCCTCAATCAGGAGCTCAGCTGGTGCCAACTCTTCAGCGAGCCGAACGCGGGGTCCGACGCGGCGGGCATCCAGACCAAGGGCACGCGCGTCGAGGGCGGATGGCTAGTCAATGGCCAAAAGGTCTGGACCAGCGGTGCCCAGCAGGCGAAGTATGGCCTCGCCACCATCCGCACCAACCCCGATGCGCCCAAGCACGACGGCATCACGATGATGGTCATCGACATGAAGGGCGAGGGGGTCGAGGTCCGGCCGCTCAAGCAGGCCACCGGCGCCTCGGGGTTCAACGAGGTGTTCTTCAGCGACGTGCTCGTGCCCGACGACGACGTGGTCGGCCCGATCGACCACGGCTGGACGGTGGCCAGAGCCACGCTCGGCAACGAGAGCGTGAGCATCGGCGGCGGCGGATACGGCTCGGGCGTGGCTGGTGCGTCGCTGATCGCCTTGTTCGACGCCAACCCGGAACGACTTCCCGGCGGGGCTGGGCGAATCGGTCGTCACGTGGCCAGTAGTCAGGCAATGGATGCACTCAACTTGCGCAGCGCGCACCGAGCCGTTGCCGGCGCGGGGCCGGGCCCGGAAGGCAACATCACCAAGTTGGTGCTCTCGGAAAACGGCCACGAGATGGCGGCCATGCTTGCCGCCCTGAACGGCCCGGACACCGCGTTCATGGACGGCCCCGCGGCGGCTGCCGGATCGATGGTGCTCTCGCACCGTTCCATGTCCATCGCGGGTGGAACCTCCGAGATCAAGCGCAACCAGATCGGCGAGCGGATCCTCGGTCTGCCACGCGACCCGCTCATTAACTGAGTCCTCAGAAACTGGGGCGGCGCCAGTCGCCCCACTCCGATGGAACGGTCCGATCACAGCTCGTTGCTGGTTCTTCGGGTCGCTCGGTGGGTCGGTACAGGGGCGATCGGGCGAAGCCGGTGACGAGCGGTGGGAGCGGTCCGGTCGCAGGTATCGGTCCTCTTGAGCACCAGTCGACAACCGCGACCGCTGCGCGTCGGATGTCCGGGTCTGCCTACGCCTACTTTGGCTCTGGCACGTACTCCACCGTGAGCTGGATGCTGGGCTTGAGTCGCTTCCCAGGCTCCACCTCAGCAAGGGCAGGGAGCACGTGGTTCAGCACCTGTTCCGCGGTTGCCTTGTGCCGGTTACCCGCCGCCGTCGTCTGGTACCAGCCGTGAGAGTCCTTGGCGAAGCGAGAGTAGAAACGTCCGGTCCGCGAACTGAAGGTGATGCGGTACTCAGTGTTGTGCAGCGTCATAGCCCTCGTTCCTGGCGTTGTGACCTGGCCGGAGCCATCGTATGACCCCTTCCGCAGGGGCCTGGCGGGCGGGTCAGCCCGAAACAGGCGGCGCACGCTGGTCGCCGCTCTCGGTGCCAGTCGAGATCGAAGCAAGCGCCGCGCTGGTCGTGGTCCGGCGGACGAGCCACAGAGCGACCCCGGCCATGACGACGCCCGCGATCGCCCATCCGAGCTGGTGTGGTCCCATACCCACGTACTTCAGCCCCGATACCAGGATGACTGCGGTGATGGCCGGCCGCAGGTGCCGGTCGGGTAGCCGTGACGAGAGCAATGCACCGACGAACACGGCCGGGACGCTGCCCACGATGATCGCGGCGGTGAGCGGCAGCGCGACGTGGCCGAACGCCAGCGCGCCGAGCGCGGCCGCCGCGGTCAGTGGCATCGCCTGAGCAAGATCGGTCCCGACCAGCTGGCTGGCCCCGAGCGTCGGATACAGGAACATCAGCAGCACGATCATCAGCGAGCCGGCCCCGACCGAGGTGATCCCGACAACGAGCCCACCGACCACGCCAACCGCCACCGTTGCCAAGGGCCGCGGCGCGACCCGCTGGACACTCCCAGTTCGGTGTCGGCCCGAGCGACGATCGAGGAACCAACGCAGGATCATGCCCCCGGCGCCGAGTAGCAGCGCGGCACCGAGCGCGATCTGGACGTTGTCCTCAGCGCCCTTGCTCTGGCCGAGGAGGTGCAGGATGTAAGCGCCGGCGAAGGCGGCCGGCGCCGAGCCCACTGCCAACAGGCCCACCAGACGCAGGTTCACGGTGCCTCGCTGGAAGTGCACCGCTGCCCCGACCGGCCGCATCACCACCGCGGCGACAAGGTCCGACGAGATTGCGGTCGACGGCTTCACCGAGAAGAGCAGAATCAACATGGGAGTCATCAGCGCCCCACCACCGGCTCCGGTGAGCCCGACCAACAGCCCCACGATGGCGCTGCCGAGAACGACGTACGGATCCACTGACGCCTCCGATGACTATCGACTCAATGAATAAACTTGACTGATTCAATCAACTTTATCAACTCCAGACGCCAGGCCGCGGGGTGGGGGACAATTGCCGGGTGTACGTCTCGGCGCGTGCTGACTACGCCCTGCGGGCGCTGATCGCCCTGGCGGCGGAGGGTCGCCCCATGACGGCCGAGCAGCTGGCCGCCAGCCAGGACCTTCCCATCAGCTATCTGGAGGCCATCCTGATGGAACTGCGGCGGGGAGGCATCGTGGCCAGTCGTCGGGGGCCCGATGCCGGCTACCGGTTCGTCCGCCCGCCCGAGGAGCTGACTCCAGCCGATGTCATGAGGGCGGTCGAGGGGCCTCTCGCCGAGGTACGCGGGTTGCGACCCGAGTCCACCTCCTACACGGGATCGGCCGCACCCCTCCAGGAGGTCTGGGTCGCGCTCCGGGCGAGCCTCCGGCACGTGCTCGAGGGCGTCACCATCGCCCAGCTGGCCCAGGGGCAGCTCCCCAAAGAACTGCGTCGGCTGGTGTCGGACCCTGACGCGTGGGTACCCCACTGATCTGCCAGCTCCGCTCCGAGCACGGCCAGCGCCGACCCCCGACCGAAACTGACCAGAGCCCCCATCCCTTTCCCGTCGTTGGTACCCGCGGTCCCCGGCGGGGCGTCGGAGCCGCGAAACAGACCCCTGCCGTAGCATCGTGGTGGGATGCACGCGGTCGACTACATCTTTGTCGTCGGTTGGATCGCCTTCTGGGTCTACTGGTTCGCGGCGTCCGTCCGGGCCAAGACCGCAACCCGCGGCAGGGCCGGAAACTTTGTGGGCTACCGGGTTGCCGTCGTCATTCTCGTCCTCATCCTGGTCCGGGCCGGGATCTTCAGGGGGCAAGCCTCGGTGGACAATCCGTGGCTGCAAGGCATCGGCACGGCGCTGTTCTTCTCGGGACTGGCCCTGGCCATCTGGGCCAGGGTGTGCCTTGGGAGGAATTGGGGCATGCCAATGTCCGAGAAGGCCGATCCCGAGTTGGTCACCAACGGCCCGTATGCGAAGATCCGCCACCCGATCTACTCGGGGATCATCTTGGCCATGGTCGGCACGATGCTCGCCGTTGAGTGGTACTGGTTGTTCTTGGTCGTCCTGATCGGCGCCTACTTCATCTACAGCGCCGTGATCGAGGAGCGGAACATGACCCGGCTATTCCCGACGACGTATCCGCCCTACAAGCAGAAGACCAAGATGTTGGTTCCCTTCATCTTCTGACTGGATGAGGCGTGGCCGCCGGCTCCGGACCTCCTATGGTCCGCTCGACCTCGACACGCTGGCCGCGTCTTGGAGAACTCGGTGGAGGCCCTGCGGTGCCGTGACCACCGGAGATCCTGTCAGCTGCCGCTCGTCAACTTCGTCGGGCCACGACGACCTCGATGACCTTGCCCACGCAAGCGCGGTTCGGCCGGCACTCACACAAGGATCTCCACGGCGTCCCCATCGACCAACTCGTGGTGTCGACCCACACGCTGGCCCGGGAACCGGGCCGACGCCCCCCACACCCTCGCCCCGACGCAGCGCGCCCCCAGGTCGCGGTGGATGGAGTCAGCGACGTCGACGACCCGGACCGGCGGGCGGTAAGCCCGCGGCTCGTCCTCGACCTGTTCCCCCTGGCGAAGGAAGACGCGCCGCAGTCCGATCAGGTCCCAGAGGGCAGCGCGGAGCGCATCGAGAGATCCGTCATCGAGAATGCTGACGGCGACCATCGGCATGTCCTTCCTGGCTAGGACGAGACGCTCGAGAGCTCCAGCCGGTGCCTCGTCGCTCTTGGTGACGACCAGCAGGCTCGGACTCCCCAGGCCAGCGGCATCGAGCTCGGAGAGCACCGTGTGCAGTTCGTCGATCGACGCCGCCGCGTCGTGACAGACGACCAAGGTGTCAGCGGACCTGACAACACCGAGCAGCGCCCGGCCCCCACCCCGGTCCTCGTGGGCTCCTGCGATAAGACCGGGGATCTCGACGAGTTGGACAAGCACGCCGTTGATCCGGGTCAGGGCAGGCACTGGACGGGTGGTGGTGAACGCGTAGTCGCCGGTGCGGACCTGGACGCTGGAGAGCGCTTGGAGCAACGATGACTTGCCTGCATTGGGTGGGCCGACCAGCGCGACCTGAGCGGCGCCCTCCTTGCGGACGGACACAGCGTCCCGGTTGAGAACCTTGGCTCGGCCCCGGGTCGCTGCCATCTCGGCCAGCACCCACTTGCGGATGTCGGCGTATGGGCCGTTCTTGTAATCGGGCAAATCGGCCAGCACTGCCCGAAGCTCCTTCAGACGGGCGCTGCCCTCCTTCCCGACGAGGCGCCGCTTGATCAACTGCATCTGGGTGCGATGCGGCATCGGCATCGTGGTTCGCTCCTTCTGCTCATCTGAGGCGGGAGCGAACGCGACAAGGCTTCACGACCCCGTCGCGCCGTGGACCCGCCGCTTCCCTTCGACGCTGGTGGTGGAAGCGGCGGACTAGCCGTTCAGTCGTGTGGCCGTGCAACGCCAGGCGGCCTCGCGGTCCTGGCCCGGTTCTCGGCTGGTCACCGGGCCAGGGTAGCTCGACCGCTCGGGCCTCGGTGGCGGCTCCGGCGGGGGCCGGTCACCCCGCTGGTGCGGCGAGCGCCACGAAGTCCTCGATCAGGCGGTTCACCTCCCCCGCCGCCAGGAGCTGGTTGAAGTGCACGACTCCCGGGGTGTGGGCGTTGACGAGTGTCGTCCACAAGTCAGAGAGCGTCTCGGGCTCGTTCATCGACCGGGTCGGCGTGGATGACGAGCGTGGGAACACGCACCGCCCCAGCGCCGATGGACCGTCCCAGGCGCCCAACCCCTGGATGCACGCCGCGGCGACGCGATCGTCCACCTTCAGATCCAGTGCTCGCGGCGCTCACACGACAAGGACGCGGGAACGACCGAGGACCTGCCGGCTCGGATCTCGCGCCTGCACCGCGACGTGACTTTCTTGACTGCGCGTCTGCACAGTGGTCTCGAAACCGTCCCGTTCGGTGGAGCCGACCGATCGCAGCGACCCGGTCGAGCGCCCCGCCAGCACCTCCCAGGTCGCCACCTCGGTGGCCCCGTTCCAGCTGGCGTAGACGGT
>JBEDUR010000058.1:0-4683 GCA_040414865.1 Acidimicrobiales bacterium | reverse complement strand
AGGCGAGACGCGATGGCCGCGCTACGAGGAGGCCCGCCGGGCCACCCTCGAGATCGGCCGGTCAATCCGCGTAGTCGATGCCCCAGAGGACGCCGAACGCCGCTTCTGGAGCCGAGGGTCCCGGCCTCGCGTTCCCGCCTCGCCCTAAACCCCTTACCGACGGAAGGCTCGGATCAGCACGGGCGGGCGGCACGACGCTGACCGAATGCCTCGGTCTTGGCGGGCCCTGGTGGTCTCGGCCAGCGGTAGACGATGACGTGGCCGACGTCTTCAGCGAAGGGTTGCTTGCTCTTGCGGAACCCGCACTCACAGAAGCCGGCCTTCTCGGCAACCCGGCGTGACGCTGCGTTGCCGGGATGGATCTCGAGCTCGGCGGATGTGGAGATGCCAACGTCGAACAGCCACTCGGTGACGAGCCTCAACGCCTCGGAAGCGATGTCTCGGCCGCGCGCCGCCGGTGCTACCCAGTAGGCGAGGACCGCCGTGCCCTTCCGGAGGGCAACTGGGAGGTTGCCAAGGGGCTCGTCGGTGCTGGGGTCCGCCATGGCGAAGCAGATGGCATCTTGTCTGGTCTCTGCCGAGCGGATGGACTCGGCAGCCTCTGCAATGGTGAGGTGCCGCCTCTCGGAGGTCCACCGGAACACGGCGTCATCTCGGGCCTCGACATAGAAGCGGGCTTCCCGCTCTCGCCATGGGCGGAGCCGGATGATCTCGTTCTCGACGGTCGGCACCACCACGAACAGCATAAGGACCACAAGCGGGTTTCTAAGAAGGCCTCCAAACCGATGGCGTGGCTGCTCACTCGCGGCGACCTCGAACCACTGGGCTGAGCGACCTCGGGGGACTCAGGAAGATGGAAGCCGTGCCCGGACCTCGCCGGCTAGCTCCACCGACCTGACCGACGCCTCGAGCGGCGCGGTCATGGTGCGAATGATGATGTCGGTGAAGCCCATCTCGCCGTAGGGGGAGAGCTGCTCGGCGACGCCGTCAGGGTCCCCGTACACGACGGCTTCCCGGTCGAAACCCCGATAACCGGCGTCCATCAGCGCGTCCCCCACCTTGCGCGCGTCGGCCGCCCTCTCGGCGATGAAGACGTCCTTGCGGATCGGGACCCGGACCGGCTCCCGCCCGTGCCGCTCGCAGGCCGCCCGGTACAGCGCGAGCTTCGCCCCGGCCTCGTTCGGAGTGAGGTCGGCGTTCGCGTACCAGCAGTCGCCGAGACGGGCGGCCCGGTCGATGGCCCTGGGACTGCCGGCCCCGACCCACCACTCGGTCCCCTTGGTCGGAATCGGGGCGACCCGAGCCTCCTCGAATCCGAACGTCGGGCTCGCGACCTTCTCCCCGCCCAACAACGCCTGCACGGCCTGGATCCCGTCCTCCAGGTACCGCGCTCGGGCCGAGATGGGCACCCCCATGGCCCGGAACTGGGTCGAACCCGCTCCCAGCCCGGTCTGGATGATGAATGGTCCGGCCGCGATCGCCGCCAGCGTGCCGATCTGTTCGGCCATGAGCACCGGAGGCCACAGCGGCACCAAGAAGAGACACCCGGCCGGCCGATCGTCCCAGTCGGCCAGGATGCGCCCGAGCACCGGGGCGTTCTGGAGGTAGGGCATCGGGCCAGTTGCGTGGTGGTCGCCGACCGAGAGGGTGTCGAGCCCGGCTTCTCTCGCTGCCCGCGCCTGGCGGATCACCGAAGCCGCCCCATTCGGGTCGTTGGCCGGATAGGCCGTGCCCAGCGAGATCCCAACCCGCATCGCGTTCCCCTTTCGGCTCGTGGCCGCGACGGTCGTCGCCCTGATTATCCCTTGCGACGGCTCCGGTCGGCCGTGTCCGAGCCCCCCGGGCTCACCCGGCCAGCCAACAATCTGTCATCTACCATCGCGCCCCGTGACCGAGATCGAACGCGACGGTGTCCACCTCTACTACGAAGTGCACGGGCCGCGAGAAGGACAGGGGCTCGAGACCCTCCTGCTGACCCACGGGTTCTCGGCTTCGTCGCACATGTGGGGCCCCAACCTCGACGCCCTCAGCGCCGAGCACCGGGTGGTCATCTGGGACGTGCGCGGCCACGGCCGCAGCGACTATCCATCGGACCTCGACCGCTACACCGAAGAGCTCGCCGTAGGCGACATGGCCGCCATCCTCGACGCCGTCGGGGCACCCCGGGCCGTCATCGGGGGACTGTCCCTCGGCGGCTACCTCTCTCTGGCCTTCCACCTGGCCCACCCCGAGCGGGTTCGCGCCCTGATGCTGTTCGATACCGGCCCCGGCTACCGGCGCGACGAGGGCCGGGACCGGTGGAACGCGACGGCCCTCGCCAGCGCCGAGGGCTTCGAGTCGAGGGGCCTGGACGCGCTCCCGGCCCGCTCGGAGGTCAGGCGGGAGATCCACCGCAACGCGGCCGGCCTGGCCCTGGCCGCCCGGGGCCTCTTGACCCAGCACGACGCCCGGGTCATCGAATCGCTGGGGTCGATCAGCGTCCCGACCCTCGTCCTGGTGGGCGCGGCCGACCAGGCCTTCCTGGCCGCGGCCGACTACATGGCCGGGCACATCCCCGGCGCGACCAAGGTCGTCCTGGCCGACGCCGGACACGGCAGCAACCTCGACCAGCCCGAGGCGTTCAACCGCGCCGTCCTCGAGTTCCTCGGCCGGCTCCGCGAACCCTGACCTGAGCTCGGGAGAGCCCGGACTCAGGGCCCGTCAGGCTGAGGGCCCGCCCATCCAACCCCGTCGCCAGAACAGGTAGAGCAGGCCGACGACAGCGGCCACCTCGGCACCCACCCCGAAGACCCAGAAGGTCCAGGCGTGCACGAGGTAGTGACCCACCAGGAGGGTGAAGTTCTGGCCGAAGAACCCGGTCAGGAAGCTCAGTGGGAGGAACACGGTGGCGATGATGGTGAGCTGCTTCATGACTGCGTTCAAGCGGTTCGAAACCGTCGAGAGGTGGGTGTCCAGCGCCCCGCTCAGAAGGTCGCGGTAGGAGTCGACGAGGTCGCTGATCCGGATGAGATGGTCGTAGAGGTCGCGGAAGTAGCGCTCGTCCTCGGTAGTCATGCCGGGCAGGTTGGTCACGTCGGAGAGGACGGTGGCGAACATGTCCCGCTGCGGTGTCACGACCTTGCGCATGGAGACGAGCGTCCGCTTCATGTCGAACAGCTCACCCAGCTGGGCTTCGGTCGGCTGGCGCAAGATGGCGTCCTCCATCTCGTCGATACGGTCGTCAAGGTTGGAGAGGACCGGAAAAAAGCTGTCCACGAGTTGGTCGACGGCCAGGTAGAGCACCGCCACCTGCGGCGGTGACAGAGCGTCGGTGCGATGGCGGCCGAGCCGGCCGCGCACCTGATCGAGCGTGGCACACGGTCCGCGGTGCACCGTGACCACGTTCGCGGCCGAGTAGAAGATGTGCACCTCGAGCGGCGCCGCGGAGTCCGGCTGGGCACCGTAGACGACGAAGTAGGTGAACCCGTCGTAGTCCTCCATCTTGGGACGCTGACCGAAGTGCTCCGCGTCCTCGACCGCGAGCGGGTGGAACCCGAAGCGGTCCCGCAACAGCCCGGCCCACTCATCCTCGCTCCCGTCGAGGTCGAGCCAGAAGAACTGACCGCCGTCGAGGTGTTGGGTCACCGTCTCAGCGGTGGCGTCCACGGTCCCCCCGTCACGGGCCGTAATCGTGCCGATCACCTTCCAATTCTGGAGGCGAGGGACATCGTGGCCGCGGATGTCGGCTTCGAAGATCCTGACGCCGGGCGGTCCTCCCCGTGAGCGCAGCCTTTTTCGAACCGAGCGCCCCCGCGACGCAAAATGGTCAAGTGCCAGCAAAGGTCCCCGCCTATGGGCCCGGGGTCGCCCTCGTGATCGTCGACCTGCAGAACGACTTCGCTGACCCGCGGGGCAGCTTGTCCGTACCGGGTGGCATGGAGGTCGTCGCGGTGGCCAACGATCACCTCCGGCGAGCCCGGTCGAGCGGAGCGCTCGTGGTCTACACCGAAGATTGGCACCCGCCGCACACCCCGCACTTCGCCCCCGACGGCGGCCCCTGGCCCGTGCATTGCGTGGCCGGCACCTGGGGCGCCGAGTTCGTCCCCGACCTGATCGTCGAGGGCCCCGTAATCCACACGGGAACGGGGGGAGAGGACGGCTACTCCGGCTTCTTCGTCCGGGACGACCGGATGGGCCGGGTGACGCCCACCGAGCTCAACGGGCTCCTCTCGGCCTCCGCCGTCCAGAGCGTCGTCATCTGCGGACTCGCCCTCGACTACTGCGTGAAAGAGACCGCCCTGGACGCGAGACGGCTCGGGTACGAGGTCACCGTGATCAAGGCTGGCGTTCGGGCGGTCGACGTGCGCCCCGGGGACGGCGATCGAGCACTGGAGGACTTACAAGCTGCCGGCGTCGAGCTCTGGTGAGGGGAGGGTCAGGCCGACGGGATCCGGCTATCCGGTCCACGCACTGCCAGCGGCTGGGCGCCGACCATCACGATCGGCGACTGCGACCGGAGCCCCGCCGCGGAGGAGTGCACCCGAGTCTGCCGCAACACAAGCGTGATCCCGGGGCGGCCGAGCGATCAGCCCCACGTGGCCTCTCCGGCCGGCTGCCTCGTCGTGACGTTGATGCGGTTGAAGAGGTTCGTGAGGCTGATCCAGAGCACCAGGGCGGCGAGCTGGCGCTCGTCGAAGTGGCGCG
>JBEDUR010000057.1:0-5036 GCA_040414865.1 Acidimicrobiales bacterium | reverse complement strand
CGATGGGGTGATGGTGAGAACGTCCGACGGAGTCCACTTCACGCCGCAGGGGGTAACCGAGGTGATCGATCCGTGGGTCCTTCCCGCTCTGAAGCGGATCGGTGACCGAGCTCAGTGATCTACCGGGTGGCGAGGATCAGCGAACCACTCGAAGCCGCTTTTCACGGGGTTAATGGGAATGGGTACGCTCTCGCATTTCTTTGGGCGTACCGAGTGCGACCGAGATGCTCAATCCTCCGTCTGGGAGCGCCTCGAGGACGAGCTTGCCGCCATGCGCTGTGACGACCGAGGCGACAATAGACAGGCCGAGCCCGACACCACGAGTATCGCTGTCGGCTCCTTTCATGCGCCGGAATGGTTCCAACAATGAGGCCACTGCAGCCGGCGGCACCATGGGTCCAGTATTGGTGACCGTGATGCACGAATTGATGTTGTCGGTTCCCGTTACGACCTTAACCGTGCCTCCAGCGACGTTGTAGCGGACGGCGTTGTCGAGCAGGTTGGCGACCAAGCGCTCGACCAGCACCCGGTCTCCGATCGTTGGACTGGGTGAGAGCTCGGCGTCGATGGCTACGCTCGACTCTCGCGCCTCCGTGCTGACCTGATCTATTGCGTCTTGGGCGGCGGCTTCGAGGTCGACGAGCTCGCGACTAGTGAGGCCGCGGTCGGATCGAGCCAACGTGAGGAGGCCGTCGATGAGGGCCTCGGATTGGTCGAGCACCTCGCGGACGCGACAGACGAGCACTTCGAGCTGCTCTGTAGTTCTACTGGGCTTCGCCATCGCTACATCGATGAGAGTTCGCATAGAGGTGAGCGGAGTTCGCAGTTCGTGTGAGGCATTTGCTACAAATCGTCGTTGGCTCACAAAGGCCAGATCCAGACGAGTCAACATGTCGTCAAAGGTGTTCGCCAGCTCCTTGAGTTCGTCGTCGGGTCCATCAAGGTTGATTCGTTCGTCGAGGCTCTCTGTGGAGGCTCGCCGGGCGGCGGCGGTGACTGTGCGGAGGGGGAGGAGTATCCGTGCTGCTATCGCCCACCCCAGGAGGCCGGCCACGATGGTGGCGACTCCCATGCCGGCGAGCGACCAGACAATGAGTTCATGAATGTCTCCAGCACGCTGCGTGTCCTCTCCGAGAAGGTATTGGCACTGAGCCAGCACAGTTGGATCAAGGCTGGGATGGGCCGAAACCGATGCCTCCTTGCACGTCGAGGCGAGATCGGCCGGCACGTTGGCGTGGCTCATAGCAGGAGTAGGGAAGGTTCGGTCAACCACCGTGGTAATAGCCGCAACGAAGGCTGCGACAGTCACGAGGAATAGACCAGCGAACGCCAGCGCAATTCGCGTCCGCACACTACGGCGGCCGAGGAACTTGCGTCGTTGTCCGGCGGATGTCACCGCTAAGGGATCCGATATCCGCCGCCGGCGATCGTCTCAATGACCGGCGGTTCGCCAAGTTTCCTACGCAGGCGCAGGATCGTAACCGCGACCGCGTTGGTGAAGGGATCGGCGTGCTCGTCCCACACGCGTTCCAGGAGTTGCTCCGCGGTCACCACCGCCCCCTCGGCTGACATCAACACCTCGAGTATCCCGAGCTCCTTTCGGGCCAGGGGCACGGGGTGATTGGCTCTGGAAACGCTACGGCGGGCGCGATCAAGGATGAGGTCTCCCCGAGTGAGTACCGGCGGGGTCGATGGGCTGCGGCGAGCCAAGGCGTGCACTCTGGCTAGGAGCTCGGAAAAGTCAAAGGGCTTCGAAAGGTAGTCGTCGGCGCCTAGGTTCAGCCCTTCTACTCGTTCCTCGACCAGGCCAGCAGCGGTCAGCATCAGGACCCGGCTCGTGCTCGGTGAGTTGACTATCTGCTCGCAGAGTGCGTCGCCGCACAGTCCTGGAAGGTCGCGGTCGAGAACGATGACGTCATAGGTGTTCACCATCGCCTTGTTCAGCCCGGCCGTCCCGTCATAGGCGACATCGACCGCGATGCCCTGGTCGCGGAGCCCTTCGGAAAGAGCGTCTGCTACGACCGAATTGTCCTCGACGATCAACACCCGCATGGGCTCCATAGTGGCTCACCGGCGATGACATAGCGATTACAACGCCGTGGCCAGCGCGGCACCCCTCTCCTGGTGCCTCGGTCGGCGTTATCGCCGTGTTATCGGGCTGTTCGTACCCTCCGCCTATGACCCGCCACAACCGACCCGTCAAGCACACGAACCATTCCGGTACAGGGAAGCGGCCCTTGCAAACAAGGACGGGCCCTATCACCCCAGGAGGAGCCATGCGCTTTGTCTCACGAGCACAGCGAGAAGGTGTGGACCAGATGGAAGTTTCCAAATGGCGGCGGCGATCGTGTCGCATTGGCGTGCTGTCGGCTGCAGTCCTGGCGTTCGGTCTGGCGGTTGTGGCGTGCGGCGGCCCGTCGACGCCCGGCGTGGCCACCGGATCGACGACCACCACCCGCTCCGGAGGCAACTCCACAGGTGGCGGCAGCCCGGCGAGGGGGGCCCTTGCGTATGCCTCCTGCATGCGCTCACACGGTGTGCACGGATTCCCGGACCCCAATGCCAACGGAGACTTCACGGAATTGAAGAATGAGACGCTACAACAGCTCGGTGTCACCAGCACCCAGTTGAGAGCAGCTGACCACCGCTGCGTACACCTGCTTCCCCCGGGACAAGGCGGGAACCCTCTCTCGGTCCAACAGCAACAGGACTACCTCACGGGGGCCGCGTGCATGCGTGCACACGGCATCACCAACTTCCCCGACCCGGTCTTCGCCAACGGCGGGGTGAACTTCCCGATTCCCTCGAGCATCGATACTCATTCGACGCGGTTCAACCAGGCCCGGCTGATCTGCGAGAGACACATCCCCGCGGGACTTCCCTATAGCGGATCGGCGGGTTGATCCGGTGTCGTCGCTCACGCCCGTGTCCGTGGACTCCGTCTCTAAATTCGGATCGTTGCCAGGTGCTGCAGACGGCACCCTCATCAAAGGCGGGAACAGGTGAGCGCGGCCGCGTCCGAGGCCGGCGTGGTGTCTGCGCCTTACGCCGACCTAGCTGTTGAAACGCATCGCTGGGGCAAGCCCCGGATCATCGCCGTGGCTTTGGTGCTCGTGGTTGTGATCGCCGGCGTAGTGGTCTCCATAGCTGACCCGCTTTCTTCGCCTGGAACGGCCCGGTCGGGCGTCGTGGACAATGCCGACTCGACTTCGCTTGCGACAGTCACCCGCCAGGACCTGTCGTCGCAGACACAGGTGCCGGCGACGCTCGGCTATGCCGGCGACTTCAGCGTTGTGAACCAAGCCCAAGGGATCGTGACGGCGGTACCTGTCGCGGGGCAGGTGGTGACGCAAGGTCAGGCCCTTTACCAGGTAAACGGTGCTCCGGTCGTGCTGCTCTACGGCGCGACCCCCGCGTACCGCACCCTCTCAGAGGGGATGACCGGAACCGACGTCACCGAACTCAACACCGATCTCGTTGCGCTGGGCTACGTCACCGGGACTGAGCTCCCTACGGGCACGGCTGTGTTCACCTACTGGACCGTGGTGGGTGTGGAGCGGCTTCAAAAGGCGTTGGGCGTAACCGAGAACGGCACCCTTGCCCTGGGTCAGGCCGTGTTCGCTCCGTCGGCGGTCCGTGTGACAACAGTCTCGGCGACCCTCGGCACGTCGGCCCAACCGGGCCAACCCGTGCTGTCTGCGACGTCCACCGCCCGGCAGGTCAGCATCGCTCTCGACGCCGCCCAGCAGTCCGAAGTCTCAGTCGGCGACAGGGCGACGATCACCTTGCCAAACAACCGCACAACCCCGGGGATTGTCTCGTCGGTGGGCACGGTGGCGACGGCGCCGCCGGCGGGCAGTTCGGAGTCGTCACCCACCATTGCCGTGCTCGTCGAACCGACCGACTCAGCCGCCACGGGGACGTGGGACCAGGCGCCCGTGAGCGTGACGATCACGACCGGAAGCGTCAGCAATGCCCTGGTAGTGCCGGTCAACGCACTGGTCGCCCTGTCTGGCGGCGGATATGCGGTCGAGGTCGTCGGCACCAACGGTGTCCATCACCTTGTGGCGGTGTCCTTGGGGCTCTTCGACGATGCCGAAGGGATGGTCCAAGTGAGTGGGGCCGCGGTGTTCTCCGGTCAGCGTGTCGTCGTTCCGGCGTCATGACCGTCCGCACACCCATCAGTACTCCGAGTGAGGACGCCGTGACGCACCCGACGGATCGAGACCCCCGGCCTCTGATCGAGGTCGAGGAGGTGACCAAGGTCTATCCAGGGGAACCGCCGGTCTCCGCGTTGGGTGGCGTGAACTTCGCGCTCGAGAGAGGCGAGCTCGCGGCCATCGTCGGCCCTTCCGGATCGGGAAAGACCACCTTGTTGCACCTGATGGGCACGCTCGATCGACCCACTACCGGCACGGTGCGGCTGACAGGTCTCGACGTTGCGACGATGACCGACCGCGAGCTCGCAGCCCTTCGGGCCTGTCGCATCGGCTTCGTCTTCCAGCAGTTCTTCTTGGCCGAACACCAGAGCGTCCTGGACAACGTCGCGGACGGGCTCCTCTACGCCGGAGTCGGTCTCGCCGAGCGCCGCCAGATGGCCGTCCACGCCCTCGATCAGGTCGGGCTCGCCGAGCGCCCCGGCGCCCGGCCAACCCAGCTGTCGGGCGGTCAACGTCAACGTGTGGCCATCGCCAGGGCGATCGTGGGACGGCCGGCCATCGTGCTGGCTGACGAGCCCACTGGCAATCTCGACCAAGCGACCGGCCAGTCGATTCTTTCGCTGCTCTACGACTTGCACGATTCGGGCATCACGGTCGTTCTCATCACCCACGACAGGGGCATCGCCGAGAGTCTGCCTCGCCACATCGAGATGTTGGACGGTCGGATTGTGACCGACACCATCCGGCGCGCATCGACAGCCAACGTCGGGACGTCTCACCGGCAAGTCCGACCGGAACGCGTACCGAGCGACGTACCCGACGCGCCACGTGGGAGCGAATCGTGAGGGTGACAGCCCGACTCGTTCCGAAGCGGCT
>JBEDUR010000056.1:0-2843 GCA_040414865.1 Acidimicrobiales bacterium | reverse complement strand
CGGGCGATGCGAGTGCGTCCGCCATGAGGGCCAAGTTGGCCTCACCCCGTCGGCGGACGACAGCGATGAACAGATCGTCGATGGTGCCGAAGTGGTAATGGACCTTGAGGCCGGTCTCGGCTTCCAGTCGCCTTGAGGTCACGGCGGCGTAGCCGTCGCCCAGCATGATCAGCTCGGCCGCATCGAGCAGTCTGCGCCTCTTCTGAGGGGTCGCCGCCCGGGGCCGCCGAGCGGTCGCCGCTCGAGCCTGAGTGCCAAGAGCAGGGCTGGAAGCCATCAAAACAGAGCATACGTTCTATGAACGCGACTCCAATGAAATTCGATGAGCTTGGCGTCCCCACTGGCCACGTACCCCTTGCACAATCACATGCGGATGCTAAGTTAGAGCGTCTGTTCCAACTTGAGAGATGGGGCGGCCCGATGGTCATGGACAAATCAAGCGTGTACTTCGACCCGTATGACGTCTCCATCAACGCAGATCCCTACCCGACGTATGCCCGCCTCCGCGAGGAGGCTCCGATCTATTACAACGAGCGCTACGACTTCTGGGCCCTCTCTCGTCACGAGGACGTCCAAAAGGCGCTGGTGAATTGGCAGGTGTTCTCAAGCTGCCGCGGCGACCTGCTTGACATCTTGAGAGCCGGCATCGAGCTGCCCAAGGGCGTGGTCATGTGGGAGGACCCGCCCTTGCACACGACCCATCGCGGAATCCTGTCGCGCGTCTTTACCCCCAAGCGGATGGCACAGCTCGAGGACCAGGTCCGCGCCTATTGCACCCGCTGTCTCGACCCCCTCGTCGGCTCCGAGGGCTTCGACATCATCACCGAGCTGGGGTCGATGCTCCCCATGCGCGTCATCGGCATGCTCCTCGGCATCCCCGAGCAGGACCAGGTCGCAGTCCGGAACAAGACCGACCGGGACCTGCGGACGCGACCGGGCCAGCCGATGGTCATCGTCGAGTCCGAGGTGGTCACCGGCGAGATGTTCGCCGACTACATCGAGTGGCGCTCGAATCACCCATCCGACGATCTCATGACGGTGCTCCTCAACGCCGAGTTCGAGGACGAGTCGGGCGTGACAAGGACGCTGACGCGCCAGGAGGTGCTGACGTACACCTCCGTGCTGGCCGGTGCGGGCAACGAGACCACCGGCCGACTGATCGGGTGGCTGGCCAAGGTTTTGGCAGACCATCCCGACCAGCGTCGCCTGGTCGTGGACGACCGGTTGCTCGTCCCGAACGTAATCGAGGAGACCCTGCGCTTCGAGCCCACCGGGCACGCATCGGCCCGATACGTCACCGAGGACATTGAGTATTACGGCTCGACGCTGCCGGCGGGCAGCGCGGCCCTCTTGATCATGGCGTCGGCTAACCGCGACCCCCGTCGCTTTGAAGATCCGGACGCCTACGACATCACGCGCACTGACGTGCAACACCTGACCTTCGGGTACGGTCTGCACTTCTGCCTCGGTACGCACTTAGCCCGGCTCGAGGGCCGGGTGGCGCTGGAAGAGCTATTGAATCGCTGGCCCGAATGGGACGTCGACTACAGCGGCATCAAGCTGGCGTCGACCTCCACGGTCCGTGGCTGGGAGAGGATGCCGATCATCGTCCGCTGACGGGTGCGGCCGTCACGGTTCTGCTGTTAACCAACGAAAGGTGAACGAGATGGGGAAGCTCGAGGGCAAAGTGGCCTTCATCACAGGCGCTGCCCGAGGACAGGGCCGCAGCCATGCCGTCCTGCTGGCCGAGGAAGGCGCCGACATTATTGCCGTCGACATCTGCCGGCAGTTGGACTCGGTCGGCTATGCAATGTCGACGCCCGCCGACCTCGAACAGACCGTCAAGGAGGTCGAGGTGCTCGGTCGGAGGATCGTCGCTCGGCTGGCCGACGTCCGTGATGTCAAGGCGCTCAGGAAGGCGTTCGAGGAGGGCGTGGCAGAGCTCGGCCCGCCCGGGATCGTGGTTGCCAATGCTGGCATCGGGCCCGGCGGCATAGCGTCCAACCAGCAGCAGTGGGACGAGGTGGTGGGCGTCAACCTGACCGGAGTGTGGAACACCGGCCGGGTGGCGATCCCGTCGATGATTGCAGCCGGGCAGGGTGGTGCGATCGTGCTCACGAGTTCGACGGGCGGGTTAACGGGTGCGCCGATCGACGCCGCCGGCATGCTGGCATACACAGCAGCGAAGCACGGGGTTATCGGCCTCACACGCTCGTGGGCGAACTCGCTGGCGCCGCATTTCATCCGGGTCAACAGCGTTGCGCCCACGACGGTCCGCACGCCGATGGCCGGGGGCGGGAACGTGGCCGAGATTGTGGCAAACGTTCCCCAGCTCGCGGGGTCGCTGCTGAACGCACTTCCGGTCGAGGCAGTCGATCCCATCGACGTGTCGAACGCTGTCCTCTGGCTCGTCTCGGACGAGGCCCGCTACGTGACCGGTTCGGTGATCCCCGTCGACGCTGGAAACATCAACAGGCGATAAGGATCGACGAAGGCCTCGTACGGTATTCGGAGAGGAACCATCCCTGAACAAGCCGGCGTGAGTGCGGAGCCTGCAACGTTTAAAGAGCTTGGGCGACGGGAATCGAACCACGTTCTTTGAGTCACCAAAGCTAGGAGAAGCACGCGATGATTTGTCGGTTATGGCGAGGCTGGACCACTAAGAACAACGCCGATGCGTACGAGCGGATCGTGCTCGGCGAGGTCATCCCCGGCATCGAGGCCAGGCGCATTCCTGGTTTCCGCTCCATCGATCTGGTCCGACGCGAGCGCGACGACGACGTGGAGTTCGTGACCTTCATGTGGTGCGACAGCTTGGATTCGGTGAAGGCGTTCATGGGCGA
>JBEDUR010000055.1:0-10255 GCA_040414865.1 Acidimicrobiales bacterium | reverse complement strand
AGGCTGTCTTCGGTGTTCACGGCCCGGGCAATGCCGAAGTCGGTCACCTTGACCTGGCCGTCCTGGGTGATGAGGACGTTCCCCGGCTTGATGTCGCGGTGGACCACGCCGTGGCGGTGGGCCGAGGCCAGGGCGGCGGCCACCTGGGCGGCGATCTGGGCAGCCCGAGACGGCGGCAATGGTCCGGTCTCGTGCAACACCGCCGACAGCGGTCGGCCGTCGACGTACTCCATCACGATGAAGTACATGCCGTCGTCCTGACCCCAGTCGAAGACCGGCACGATGTTGGGGTGCGACAGCTTCGCCGCGGCCTGGGCCTCGCGGCGGAACCGTTCGACGAAGGCCCGGTCGACGGAGAGCTCCGGGAACAGGACCTTGAGGGCGACGGGACGGTCCAGCAAGCGGTCTCGAGCGCGGTAGACCGCCGCCATCCCACCCCTGGCAATGAGGTGGGTCAGCTCGTAGCGGTCGGAGAAGACGCGGGGGGCCTCGACGGGCTGCATGTCGAGTCAGAGCCTACGTCGGGGCCACAAGGTGCCAAGAGCACTCCCACGACGGAGTGGCCAGGTCACCGGTGCAATCATCCCAGCGCGAGCTGGAGCATTGCGGGGACGATCGGGCCGAGCCAACGGTGGCCTTGGGTGGTGAGCGACTGCCGGGAGACGACGACGGCGATGGACACCTTTGGGTCGGCTGGCGGGGCAAACCCGATCATCGAGTCGGCCAGCGAGGTCACCGAGGGGTAGCCCACCTGGACCGGGCCGATGTTGACGGCCGGCGGTCGGCTGGAGGATGACCAGGCCGAAGCACGAAGTCCACAGCGTGCCCAGCCAGCGGATCCGGCGGCTCATCGTCTAGAGCTGACTATGCGTGGTCGAGCTCTGGTGGGTCACGAACTCCTGATGCAGGTTGGCGATGTAGCCCTCCGCTGCCTTCAAGGAGGGCTCAGTGACCGTGTGGCGGAGCACCGGAAGTCGGAAGGGCATCACCTCCTTGGTGGTCACCGTCGTCCGGTCGAGCAACCGCGGCTCAATCCCGAGGAACCCCCCGGGTCGGCCCTGGTAGACCACGAGGTCACCGTGGTTGACGGCCACATACCAGTTGTCCATCGCGTACCACCGGACGACCGCCACGCCTCCGGCCGCGATCGCCAGAAGCAGTACGAAGAACAGCACCACCCGGATGGTGATCCGGCGAGGCACCCCGAGGCGTCGCCGGCGCTGTCTCCGGCTCTCCCGACGCGCCGCGACCGGCTCCTCCTCCGGCTCGAGGTGCTCGGGCGCCTCGAGGGTCTCCACCGCCACCCGTGCCGAGGCGAGCTCCTCGCCGGCCATGTCCTCGCCGTCTGGCTGGGGCCCGGAGCGGGGGACGCTGGCATGCACCGCCGTCAGGGAGCTGTCGTCGTCGGCTCCGGGGACGGGCGGCGGCCGGTTCGCGCCGTCGGTCC
This sequence comes from Acidimicrobiales bacterium, assembly GCA_040414865.1. GTDB lineage: Bacteria > Actinomycetota > Acidimicrobiia > Acidimicrobiales > RAAP-2 > Palsa-461. The sequence goes on along the minus strand of JBEDUR010000055.1, from coordinate 8,808 downwards.
GGTCGAGCACTGCCGTCGGTGCGCCGTTCGGCGACTCCTGCACCAGGGCCCCGTCCTCGGCGAGCTTGGCCACGATGGTGGCGAGCCCGGGCCCGTCCTCTCCGACGAGCACGTCGACGACCACCACCGTGACGTTGTCGCTCCCCCCGTTGGCGTTGGCCCGGTCGACCAGGGCCCTGGCCGCCTTGCGGGGGTCGGGCACCGTCCGCAGCACTTGGCCGATCTGGTCGGCGCCGACTTCGTTGGTCAGGCCGTCACTGCACAGGAGCAGGCGATCGCCCCTGTGCACGTACAGCTCCCACAGGTCGATGTCCACCTCCGGGGCCACGCCGAGGGCCCGAGTGAGGATGTGGCGGTGCGGGTGGATCTCGGCCTCGGCCTCCGTCATCTCGCCGTGCCTGACCCGCTCCTCAGCCAAGCTGTGGTCGGCGGTGATCTGGCGGAAGGAGTCACCGGACATGAGGTAGGCGCGGGAGTCACCCACGTTGGCCAGGCCGATGACGTCCCGGCCGTCGGGGTCGATCGTCAGCCCGGCCGCGGTCAGGGTGGTGCCCATCCCTCGCAGGTCCTCGACCCGGATGCTCTGCTCCCAGATGATTCCGTTGGCGGCCACAAACGCCTGTCGGAGCCCGGCCATGGTCGGGTTCCCCTGGTAGGTGGATTGCAGCGTCTCGATGGCCAGGCGGGCCGCCACCTCCCCGCCGCGGGCCCCTCCCATCCCGTCGGCCACCGCGAACAGGCTGTCGCCCGCTGCCGCCCGATCTTCGTTGGACCGCCTGGCTCGCCCGATGTCGGTGGCGAGACCCGAGCGCAGGACGGTCACCGACGAACCTCGAACACGGTGGCCCCGATCTGCAGGAGGTCCCCCTTGCCCAGACGGGACGGCTGGGAGATGCGCTCGGAGTTCACGTAGGTCCCGTTGGTGGAGCCGAGGTCCTCTACCCAGACCTGCCCGCCGTTGCGGTACACGCGGGCGTGCAGGGTCGAGCTATAGGAGTCGTAGTTGGTCGGGATGCCGCACCCGTTGGAGCGGCCCACCGTGACCTCGCCGTCGAGCTCGTAGACGGTGCCCTCGTGATCCGGCGGCTCGATCACCTGAAGTCGGAGCTGGCGGCGGCGGGTTGCTAGTCCCGCTCGTTGCTCCCTCTCGACGGCCCGGCGCTCGGCTCGGCGCTGGCCCCTCGTCGGGCCGGCCGGCCGGACCTCGACGACCACCGCCCGGACGACGCGCAGGAAGAACAGGAAGATGAGCGCCACCACCAACCACTGGAGCGGTCGGATGATCGCGGCGTAGTTGGTCCCTACGATGAACACCGGGGTCTCACCGTCACAACATCTCAAAGACGAGCGTTGTGGAGCCAACGGTGATGTTGTCGCCCGACTGGAGATAGCCCTCCTTGATCGGCGACCCGTTGATCCTGGTGCCGTTGGTCGAGCCGAGATCGCGCACCATGAAGTCCTCGTCCACCCGAAGCACTTCGGCGTGGCGGCGACTCACGTTGGGATCGCTGAGGACCACCTGGCATTCGGGCATACGGCCGATCAGCACCGGTTCGGTCTCCACCCTGACCCGGCTACCGCCCGGCATGACCAGCTCGGCCGGGGCCAGGCCTTCGGCGCCCTCGATGACCTCGGCTTCGATGTGGAAGCGCCCGGCCCGCAGTCGCGGGCCCTCGAGGATCTGGACGTCGATCGGCCCGAGGAACGTGTACTGCTCGTTGCGGGCGTGCTCCCGGGCGGCCTCGGCGAGCTCACGGACCAAAGCGTCGAGGAAGTTGGAGAATCGCTCCACATCGGGCCGGGCCAAGGTCACCGAGAACGCGTTGGGGGCGATCAAACCCCGCACTCCCACCCGGCGATGGAGGTCCATCTCCCGGGTCAGGCGACGGCCGATCTCCACCGGCTGGAGGTTGCTCCGGAATGGCCTGACCAATGTCCCCTCCACAAGGCGTTCGAGCCGGTTCTCGAACCGCTGGAGTCCCATAGCCTCGTCATCCTACTGGGCCAAACCGACAAATTTCGTTCCGTTGCGGCGTGCTTGCCCTGGTCGCGGGTGGAGTCGGGGGGTCCGGGTTGACTACCCTGGACCGGCTCGGGCGAGTGGCGGAATAGGCAGACGCGCAGGATTCAGGTTCCTGTGTCCGAAAGGATGTGGGGGTTCAAGTCCCCCCTCGCCCACGGCTCTTTTTTGCAAGCTGGGAGCCAAGATCCGTTACGAATTGCTCCGATGGCGCTCAGCCACCTCCGCCTGACAACCGGTCCGAGCGACCCTTGGCGACTTGGCCTCAGCTCACATCCTGGACTTCCTCAACCAGGAGGCGCGTTCCACCTCGGACCACCTGCCGCCGTTCATGACCATCGGCGGGTCCCCGAGGGTTGCCAGTTCTCGTCCGCTCGCTGGCCCGCCAGCTGCCCGACTAGCAGGTGGCGGGAGGCGCGGAGGACGATCCGTGGTGATCCACAACCAGGGGCGGAAGTCGGTGCCGTGGATCCCGAGGCTGCCCGACAGCGAGGACGTGCTCCAGGTTCGCAGTGGTCGCCGATGTCGGGCCGGCGGTACGCCTCCTCGGTCTTTACGTCGCGCCGGCTAGGGGTAGCGCGAGGGGCTTGTATTCATCTCTGCGCGCGGGCGCCGGCACCGCCGGCCAGGCGCAGCACCTCGGTGAGGGAGGCCATGGAGGCGTCACCGGGGGTGGTCATAGCCAGCGCGCCGTGCGCCGCGCCGTACTCGACAGCCGCGAGCAGTCCTGCGTCCTGAAGGAGCCCGTAGATGAGGCCGGAGGCGAACGAGTCGCCCCCGACCCGGTCCAGGACTTCGAGCCCAGGTCGGTCGGTGGCGTGCACAAAGCCGTCATCGTCGGACCACGCCAGGGCGCCCCAGTCGTTGATGGTGGCGGAGCGGACCGTGCGCAGAGTCGTCGCCACGACCCGCAGGTTGGCGAATTCGGCGGTGACGGCGTCGATCATCTTCTGGAAGTGGGTTGCCTGCAGGTCGGTGAGCGATTCGCTCGTGCGCGGTACTTCGAATCCCAAAGAAGCGGTGAAGTCTTCCTCGGCGTTGGCCGCCGAGATGCCGCCGGTCGGTACGAATCGGACCTGCGGGAACACCGCGGCCAGGGCGCGCAAAGTCGAAATCCCGCCGAGGGGCTCGGCAGGAAACAGCTTGACGGTGGTGATGTCAGTACCGAGCACAGCCATGAGCTCGGTGGCTGTGGCCACGCCCGGAATCACCAGGATGTCCAGCTGCCGGCAACGGGTGATCACCGCGCCACTGAATCCGGGCGAGACCACAAATTCGGCTCCTGCGGCGACGGCGGCATCGACTTGGCGGGCGGAGGTGACCGTTCCGGCGCCGACCATGAGGGCCGGGTCTTCGGCCATAGCCCGTACGACTTGTTCGGCGTTGTCGGTCCGGAACGTGACCTCGACAAGGGGCAGACCACCGGCGGTCAGGGCCTCGGCCAGTGGTTTGGCGGCGCGGGGATCGTCCAGGACCACCACCGGTATGACCCGTCGCTGGGCCAACACCTGCAGGACAGTCACGAGACCGGTTCGGTTGGCGGCTGCCCAAACGGGCGAACTCCCGAGGGGGTTGGACACAGGACCGGCTCTGGGGGAAACACCTAGGTCGATCCGACGCGGGGTTCGGACTCCGGGGTTGGCTCGAGCTCGGCGAAGAGCCTGGCCTCGCGGCTCAGTTGCTCGTCGGCGCGGATCAGATGCATCACGGCATTGATGAGGGCCAGGTGGGAGAACGCTTGCGGGAAGTTACCGAGGTGCCGTCCGCTGTGGACGTCGATCTCCTCGGCATAGAGCAGCAGCGGACTGGCCAACGAGAGCAGCTTCTCGCACAACGCCCGGGCCCGCGCCACCTCGCCGACCTCAACCAGGGCTGAGACCAGCCAGAAGGAGCAGATGGTGAAGGTGCCCTCCCCGCCGCTGAAGCCGTCGTCGGTTTCTTCCACGCGGTAGCGCAACACCAGCTCGTCCTCACTGAGCTCGTCCGCGATTGCCAGCACGGTCGCACGCACCCGGGGATCTTCCGGCGGCAGGAATCCGAGGAGCGGTATCAGAAGCACCGAGGCGTCCAAGGCGGTGGTCCCGTAGTGCTGGCAGAACACCCCTCGGTCATCGACACCGTTGGCACAGACGTCGGCGTGGATCTCGTTGGCGGCGAGGCGCCAGCGTTTGGCGCAGTCGCTGTCGCCTCGCAGCACGGCCAGTTTTGCGCCTCTGTCGGCGGCGACCCAGCACAGGACTTTGGACGCGGTGAAGTGTTTCGCCGGGCCGCGCACCTCCCAAATCCCCTGATCGGGGTCCCGCCAGTGGGTCAAGGCTGCTTCGACCTGGCGTTTCAGCATGGGCCATCGGCGCTCATCCAAGCGGTCCCGGGACCTCGCGTGCAGGTACACCGAGTCCAGCAGGACTCCCCACACGTCGTGCTGGCGTTGGTCCCACGCTCCGTTGCCGATGCGCACCGGCCGGGCACCCTCGTAGCCGGAGAGATGATCGAGGGTCTCCTCGGTCAGTTCTCTCTCGCCGCCGATGCCGTACATGATCTGGAGGTCGGCTTCGCCTTCGGCGAGGTCGGTGATGAAGTAGTAGAAGTCGTTGGCTTCGCGGTCCAAGCCCAGGGTCGAGAGCCCCCACAGCATGAAGGTGGAGTCCCGAAGCCAGCTGTAGCGGTAGTCATAGTTGCGCTCCCCGCCTGGAGTCTCGGGGAGCGACGATGTGGCGGCGGCGAGCAATGCCCCAGTGGGCGAGTAGATCAGCCCCTTTAAGGTCAGCGCGGAGCGCTGCAGGTGATCGCGCCAGGGATGGTCGGGGAAGTCGCCGCGGCTGATCCACTCGTGCCAGAAGTCCCCCGTGCGAGAGAGACGCTCATGGGCGGCAGCGAAGGTCTCTGGGGGGGAGGCGTCTCCCCACGCCAGGGCGCAGAACACTTCCTCGCCGGCCCGCAGCTGGCGCCTGGCGATGGCTTGGGGTCCTTCGAACCCCAGGTTCAGGTCGGTCGTCAGGCGTAACGAAGGCTGGTCGTCGCCGGCGGTGACCTCGGCTTGCCCGTAGCCGTCGGCGGTGTGACGCCAAACGCCGCGTCGTCGGCCGTAGTCGAACGCCGGCTCGCATTCCAGCACGAAGTCGATGGAGCCGCTGAGGCAACGCACGGTTCGCAGCAGCACCCTTTCGGCGTTGCGGTCGCTCGGCACCCGCTGGTAGGTGGCGGACCGGCTGGACTGGTGCCGCCAGGGACCGATGAGCAGGACGTCCCGGACGACGGCCCAGCCGGTCGGGGTGTCCCAGGTGGTCTCCAGGATCATCGTCCCGGGCAGATAACGCCGGCCGGCGGGCACGATGAAGTCGACGGGGCCGAGTCGGAACTTTCCGGCGCCGCGGTCCAAGACGGCGGCGAACACACTGGGCCCATCCATGCGCGGCAAGCACATCCATTCCACGTTGCCGCTGGGCGCGACGAGGGCGCACACCTCACAGTCGGAGAGGAACCCGTAGTCCTCGATGGCAGGAAACGGGCTGCCACCAACGGTTGAGTGGGAGCTTCGGGAGGTTTCGACCAGCTGATCGATCGCCAGGTCCACGCCCGGCTCTCCTTTGTCCATTTGCACGCTCACACCGTGTTGACCGGCGAGAGAGCCGTTCGGCCGCTGAGCACGCGGACCACCTCGTAGCTGACCTCTTCGATCAGCCCTCCGAAGTGGAACGTGCCCGGGTGGCCCATCCCGTAGGCACTCTCGACCAACACCTGCGGCTTGCCGAGATCCTCCTCCGTCCAGTTCATCCCGAGGCGGAGCGCGTCACCCTGATGATTCACCTGGCGGAGGCGTTGACTGCGTAGCGCTGACGAGTCCGAAGCCATCGCTTCCTCCCTTACCCTGGTCGGTCGAGGAATACACGCTGGTCAGGCGTAATGATCGCGCACAAAGTGACCGTCATAGCCATGGCCGGTGAGCAGAACGGCTGCGTCGAATGATGTGGGATTTCAACTCCCCCTGCCCACCAGGCTGACCTGCGGCTCTGCCGATGAGCACGGGCACCGCCTCGGCCGACGCCTGGTTCCGCTCAGGACCCGGACAGGACACCACGGTTGCGCTCGGCTGCGACGTGGCCGACAGCGATGGGACACGTTTCGGGCTTCGGTCCGAAAGGATGGAGGGATGCAGTCCCCACCTTTCCACCCCACCGATCCGGGGACACTGGGGTGGAAAGGTGGGCTGGCTCGGAACGTTGGAGGTATCGGTTGCCGGAGAAATTCTGGAACCCTGGGGCGGTAAGCCGCTCGTCACGCCGGAGCTTCCGGTGAGCGGTGAGCCCCGCTACACGCACGGGCACCACGAGAGCGTTCTCCGATCACACCGTTGGCGTACGGCAGAGAACTCCGCCGCCTATCTCCTCCCCCACCTTGTCCCGGGAATGTCGCTGCTCGATGTCGGCTGCGGGCCCGGGACCATCACCGTCGGCCTGGCAGCCCGGATCGTCCCCGGCCCAGTGGTAGGGCTCGACGTCGCCGAGGAAGCAGTGGCGGCCGCGCGACGACTCAAAGCCGACGGCACGGAGGTCATCTTCGTCACCGGCGACCTCTACGCGCTCCCCTATGACGACGGCGCGTTCGATGTGGTTCACACCCATCAGGTCCTTCAGCACCTGGCCGACCCGGTGGCGGCCCTGCGGGAGATGGCCCGGGTCTGCCGGCCGGGCGGCCTGGTGGCGGCCCGTGACGGGGACTACGGGGCAATGACCTGGTTTCCGGAACGGCCCGAGCTCGACACCTGGCTCGACCTCTACCGCCGGGTGGCGCGGGCCAACGGCGGAGAGCCAGACGCGGGGCGGCACCTGGCCGCCTGGGCCCGGGCTGCCGGCTGCGGCGAGCCAGCGGTCTCGGCCTCAGCGTGGTGCTTCGCCACGCCCGAGGACCGCCAGTGGTGGGCCGAAACCTGGGCCGAACGGGTCACGGTGACCGACCTCGCTCGCCGGGCGGTCGAGCTCGGGCTGGCTACGCCCGCTGAGCTGGCTGAGATGGCCGCTGGCTGGTTGGTGTGGGCCGAGGAGCCCGATGGTTGCTTCTTCGTGCTCCACGGCGAGGTCCTGTGCCGCCGGGGATGAATATTTGTGTCGTTTAAGTAACGGCGACGGTCAGTCGGGTTATACGCTGCTGTTCGTGCACGTCGGCTGACGGGGCTCGGAACAGATGAGGTGAGCGGTGATCCTGCACCGTGATGGTCCGGACCGTCGCAATGCACTGGCACCGCGCCCAGGGTCGGTCACCGAGCTCGGCCGGGTCCTCCGGGAGGCCCGGGTCGCCTGCGGGCTCGAGCTGTTCCAGGTCAGCCAGCAGACCGACATCCCGGTGGACCAGCTCGGCGACCTCGAGTCGGGCACCGTCGACCGGCTCCCCGACCGAGTGGAGAGCCTGAAGGCGCTCGAGCGCTACGCCACGTTCCTCGGCCTGCCTGGCGACCAGTTCGTCATGACCCTCCTCGAGCACTGGCCGGCGCCGTCGAGCACGGCCCCGTTGCCCGTGCCGAGTCACGGCGCCCCGAGCACCGGGGTCGACCTGCTGGAGCCGGCGCCGACGGCTCGCCACCGCGCGACCGCCCAGGTCCCGGCCATGCTGGCCGACACCGGTCCGAACGCGGTACGCCGGGGTCACGACGACGGGCCGGGAATCAAGCTCCTTCGGACGCTTGTCGTGATGGTCCTTTTCCTCGTTCTCCTGGGCACGGCCTGGCTGGCAGTGAACCGGGTTCGCCCGCAATGGCTGGCCGATCTCCACCTTCCCAACACGGCCAACTCCTCCGGACCGACCACGGCAGGAGGCACCGCCAGGAGTAGTACCGGGTCGCCGACCGCCCCCGCGCCCGACACCGCGTCGTTGCGCCTGGTCTCGGCCAACGGCGCCCAAGCCTCCTTCGCGGTGACCAGTTCCCAGTTCGACGTCCAGATCAGCGCGAGTGGCGGTGAGACCTGGGTCCAGGCCTCGGCCCCAGGCAACACGCCCGCTTACGCGGGGCTCCTGACAGACGGGCAGAGCCAGGTGGTGGCAGCCAACCATCAGCTGGTGGTGCAGACGGGGTCGATCGCCGCCCGGATCGCGGTGCGCGTCGATCAGCGGGTGATCGGGACCTACGTGCCCCCGGGGGCACCGTTCCAGATGACCTTCACCACCCAGTAGCCCAACCATCCGCCGGGGCCGGCTCAGTCCTGTTCGGCCGCCACTGGCGCCACCGCCGCCACCGCCTGGCCATCGTCGAGGTTCATGATCCGCACTCCAGTGGCGTCCCGACCTTGCGAGGCGATCTCGCGCACCGAGGTCCGGATCGTGACGCCCGCCGAGGACACGAGCAGGATGTCGCCCTCGTAGGGGACCATGAAGGCGGCGACCACGGCACCGCGGTGGGCCGTCAACCGGATCCCACGCACCCCCTGCCCGCCCCGGGCCTGCGTGTTGAACCGATCAAGCTTGGTCCGCTTGCCGTAGCCAGCGTCGGTGACCATGAGGATGTCGACCTCGTCCCGCGCCACGTCGCAGGAGACCACCTCGTCGCCCTGGCGGAGCCGGATGCCCCGGACGCCGGCCGCGTCCCGACCCATCGGCCGCACATCGCCCTCAGCAAAGCGGATGGTCATCCCCTGCCTCGTCACGACGAACAGGTCGTCATTGCCGCTCGTCTCGATCACCTTCACCAGTCGGTCCCCGTCGCGCAGGCTGATGGCGATGAACCCCTCTCGGCGAGACTTGTCGTACTCAACGAAGGCTGTCTTCTTCACCTGGCCCTGCGCGGTGGCGAACATCAG
>JBEDUR010000054.1:0-4295 GCA_040414865.1 Acidimicrobiales bacterium | reverse complement strand
GGTATAGCGCCGCTCGCAACCGACGGCGAGGGCGTGGGCTTCTGCAACGGCGATGTTTGCGGATTCTGGCTCGTTCCCGCCCGCGCCGAGAGTGTTGAGGCACGGGAATTACATCTCGCGTTCAAGGCAGCAACCAGAGCGGAGGTGCGCGAGTTCCATGCTGCCGCGATCGCCGTCGGGCTTGAGGTGCTACACGTCCCTCAGATCTTCGAAAACTATGGGCCGTACTACTTCGCTGCCTTCGTCCGGGACCCAGATGGGCACAACATCGAAGCAGTGTGTCGAACGCCGGCCGAGTGACTACCCCAAGCGGATCGTGCGTTGACCCCTGTATCGGCTACGACGGCTCATGGGCAACATGACGTCTTGCCTGTCGGGCACCACCCCATAGCAGGCGAGAAGTCTTCGCGACCACACCACTTAACATTGCGAAGGCAAGACTGATTGAGATCCCTGGGCGGCCGGTTGCGAATCAGGCGACGTGCGCACGGTCGAATCGAAGTCGTCGAGATCGACGCCCCGACCGGCAAGCTCGGACTCGAGTCGGCAGCGTTCCACGATCGGTCGATCGAACCATCCGGGATTGCAGACGATCCCACGGGCGCTGCAGAGTCGGAGCAACGCCAGGTCGTAATCGATGTTGGCGGCCAGGTCGCCGATCGGTTCGCCTTCAGGAGTGGCGGGACGCTGTAGCCGGTTGCGGCAAGAGATCAGCCGAGCCAGGAGGTCCCCAATATCGCTGAGCGCATCAGTGTTGCCAGCACTCTGGAAGGACGTGACGAGGAGTTCGGCGTACATGGACATAGGTCCGGGTTCACCCTCCACCTGCTCGCCACCCAAAACGAAAGCCTTATCGCAACGGGGTGGGATGCGCCACGGAGCTTGCCGCGCCCTGTGGAAAGCTCTAACTACCAGGGGGGTTCCTCTGGGTGTTGTACTCTCGTCACGCCTTGTTCGCGGTCGTACGCAAGACCGAACCTCGCAACTACCATTGTCGGACGGTGCCGCTTCGTAGCATCGACGATCCGGCCAAGCTCCGCCGCCTGCTCGATAGCGTTCTGCTGCTCGAGCGTGACTTGGCCCTCCCGGTGCTGCTACGTCACTTCGTCGAAGAGGCCCGCTCGATGGTCGGAGCCCGCTACGGAGCGCTCGGGGTATTGGACGAAGCCGGAACCGGCCTCGCCGAGTTCGTGACCGTTGGGCTCGACGAGGAGACCGAGCGGGCCATAGGGCCCCGTCCGAAAGGCAAGGGTGTTCTTGGGCTCTTAATCAGCGATCCCCACCCACGACGGCTCGCCGACCTCGGCGCCCACCCTGACAGCTTCGGTTTCCCCGCGAACCATCCACCGATGACTTCCTTCCTCGGCGTACCGGTCACCGCGCACGGTGAGGTCTTCGGCAATCTCTACCTGACCGAGAAAATCGGATGGCCGGAGTTCACTCACGATGACGAGACCCTCATGATGGACCTGGCCCAGGCTGCCGGGATTGTCATCGAGAACGCTCGGCTCCACAGCAGGGTTCGAGAGATGGCGATCGACGACGATCGGCACCGCATTGCCAGGGACCTGCACGACGCGGTCATCCAACGCCTGTTCGCGATCGGGCTCTCCCTACAGGGAATCATGCGCTCGGCAACCCCGCCGGCGGCATCCGAGCGTCTCTCCCGAGCGATCGCCGATATCGACGACACAATCCGCCAGATCCGCTCCTCAATCTTCGAGCTGTCCTCTGTTCACGACATGGGAGGATCACGGTCGCGCATCCTTACGCTCGTCCGTGAGCTCGAAGTTCTCGGCTTCGAGGCCCACGTGACATTCGACGGTCCGATCGACTCCTCGTTGCGCGACCCGATGGTGGACCATGCTCTATTTGTTCTACGCGAGGCGCTCACCAACGTCGGCCGGCACGCAAAAGCGAGCCGAGCCAACGTGACTGTCCGGGTGATCGAAGACGAGTGCGTCCTGACTGTCGCCGACAACGGGATCGGAATCCAGCCGGTCCGTTCTGGCACCACCGGGCTCGGGCTGCACAATCTCCGAAGGCGAGCCGAGATGCTTGGTGGTCACCTCGAAGTCCGGAGCTCGGTGGAGGGAACCACGCTCGAATGGCGGGCACCGGTGGGAGCGGTCTGAACTCGCCGGCGGCGCCGAGCTTCTTGTCGCGCGTTGGTCGTCTGCCGGCTCGCTGAGCAGGCACCATTGTGACATTTCCCCTGGTCACTCAGAAGGTCGAGCCGCGGCAGCCCTGATCGGTAGGACCAATGGTCGCCGATCGGGTCCTACGGCCCTGGTCTCGGTGGCTCCCGTAGGAACACGCTGGAAGGACACTCATGGAGCGCCGGTGAGCATTTTCGGAATCTTGGGCGGATCGCGCAATGCCTCCGCGAGCTGGGCCTCCGCCCGGGTGTGGCGACCCAGGCCGGGCTGCACCCCTTGGTCGAGGAGCTATTCGCCCCAGTTGACCAGCCTGCTCTCAGACCCACTGAGTGGACGCTCGAACACGCTCGTGACCGGGAAGGAGCCCCGTGCTCGTTAACCGGACTGCATTCGACTCGACTGCGGTTCTCGAAGTCACCCCGTGGGCCGGCCCCCAGAGGGACCAGGACGAGCGCTCGCGCCGAAGCGTCCCCAGGGGCCGGCGCATCCCCAACAATGGTTCTACCGCCGAGCGCCGAAGGTTGCCGTAAGCCACCGAGACTGAGACGATGCCAGCGGAGGAAACGCAAAGCGACCCCCCGTACCCGAGGGAACTCGAGTGCGATGTGACTACGCCGTTCGGTATGGCGGTGCATGTCCGGCCCATCCGACCCGACGACGGCGAGCTTCTCGTGGAATTCCACAAGAAGCTCAGCCCCCAGTCGGTCTACCTTCGGTTCTTCTCACCACACCCAACCCTGTCGCCGGCCGAGATCAAGCGATTCACCCACGTCGACTATGCCGACCGGCTGGCCCTCGTGGTCGAGGTCGACGACACGCTGGTGGCCGTCGGGCGTTACGAACGTACATCGGATACCGAAGCCGAGGTGGCCTTCGTGGTGGCCGATGCCTTTCAGCACCACGGGATCGCCTCTATGCTCCTGGAGCTGCTGGCCCAGGCCGCCTGGATGTGCGGCATCAACACCCTGGTCGCGTCGACGCTCCCCGAGAACCATCAGATGGTCGGCGTCTTCACCCACTCGAGGTTCAAAACGACCATGCAATTCGATGGCGGTCTCGTCTCTATCCGGACCCGTATCGACCCCACCTACCACCACAGCGGTGAGAGCGGGTGAGTTGGTGCTGATCGTGGGCGGACCCGCGCTGTCGCCCGAGCACAACCGAAGCGGACACCCAGAGAGGCCGGGCCGAGTGACAGCGGCGATGGCCGGGGTCGAAGACCTCCACCTCGACGACGATCTTGACTTCGTCGAGGGTGAGGCCAGCCTGGACCAGCTGAGCCTGGTCCATTCCCCGACCTACCTCCGGGACCTGTCGGCATTTTGTGAGGCCGGCGGAGGCGACCTCGACCCCGACACCTACGCAACCGCCAGCTCGTTCGAAGCAGCCCGCCGTGCGGTGGGGGCAGGACTGGCCGCCATCGAAGCCCTGCAGCGACGAGGTGACGGCGTGGCCTTCGTGGCGGCTCGTCCGCCGGGGCACCATGCGACTCGCGACCGGCCCATGGGTTTCTGCCTCCTCAACTCGATCGCAGTGGCAGCAGCGACGCTCGTCGCCAGACAGGAGCGGGTCCTCGTTGTCGACGTGGACGTCCACCACGGCAACGGGACCCAGGAGATCTTCTGGAATGACCCGTCGGTGCTCTACGTCTCGACCCACCAGTGGCCGCTCTTCCCCGGCAGCGGGGCAGCCCGAGAGATCGGCGGCCCCGGCGCCCCCGGACTGACCGTCAACGTCCCGCTGCCACCCGGGGCGGCGGGCGAGGCACTCCGGCGCGGCATCGACGAACTGGCCGCGGCGGCCATCGACCTTTTCGACCCGACCTGGGTCCTCGTTTCCGCCGGCTTCGATGCCCACCGCGACGACCCCCTGGCCGACCTCGTGCTCTCGAGCGGCGACTACGCCGAACTGGCCAAGACTGTGCGGACATTCACCCCGCAGCCTGGTCGGGTCGCACTTTTCCTCGAGGGCGGTTACGACCTCCCCGCGGTCCGCGAGTCGGTCGCCGCGATGTTGGGCGAACTCTTGGACGTCCCTTACCAGGCCGAGAAGCCCAGCTCGGACCAGGCGAGCGCGGCCATGGTCGACCGGGCAAAGGCAGAACGAGAAGCTGCGATCCGCGGGGCGGCCGAATCC
>JBEDUR010000053.1:0-32153 GCA_040414865.1 Acidimicrobiales bacterium | reverse complement strand
GCAGGACATCCACGTCATTGGTCGACAGCCCAATGTCGACCTGCTGCTTGGCCAGCTGCATAGGTTCCTCACTCTGTCACAGAACCCATTCGACGCCTTGGTGCGAAAGGAGCGGGGCACAGGCTGAAGACAAGCGGGCAGCGCTTCGGTGGGCGCTCCGAAGGGGGCATCGACCGCGAGACACTCCTCGAGGGCCGTTTCGAGGCGTGGCTCAGAACTCAACGCCTGTCGGGTTATGTCGATGATGAGGGTGCAACACAAGCGGGCGCCTAGAGGAGCTGGAGCGCTGGTCACAGCTGGCGAACCCGAAGCGTGAGGGCCCGAATTGGTCGAAAGGGGCTTCAAAATGCTCTGACGCTCAGTACACTCCCGCAGCGTGGCCTGGGAGCGGGAGCTCTCCGAACTTCGGCGGCGCCAAGAGATGGCCCTCCAGATGGGGGGCCCGGAGGCGGTCGCCCGCCAACACGAGCAAGAAAAGCTGACCGCTCGGGAGCGGATCGACCTCCTGGCTGATCCGGACTCCTTCAAGGAGTTCGGCATTCTGGCCGGGCGCGGTAGCTACAAGGAGAACGAGCTCGTGGACTTCACGCCCAAAGGTGAGGTCCACGGCTTCTGCATGATTGACGGTCGCAAGATCGTGGTCAGCGCCGGTGACTTCACGGTTCGGGGCGGATCCGGATCGGGATCTGGCGGTCTCGGCGCGGAGCCGAGCCCAACCCGCCGTGCGCTCGAATGGCGTCTTCCCTATGTCCGCCTGCTCGATGCCAGCGGCGGCAGCGTCAGAGGCTTCTCGGAGCTGGGCCGCACGTACCTGCCCGACGGCAACGTCTGGTCGCAATTCGATGTCGAGTTGCTCCAGCAGGTGCCGGTCGTGTCTACGGTACTCGGTTCGGTCGCTGGGTTGCCGGCCATTAACGCCTGCCTCTGCCACTTCAACGTGATGGTGCGCGGCACGGCTCAGCTGTTTCCTGGTGGGCCACCGGTGGTTAAGGCGGCGCTCGGGCTCGACCTTGCCAAAGACGAACTTGGCGGTGCTCATCTGCACACCGCGTTGAGCGGGACGGTGGACAACCCAGCCGACAGCGAGGAGGAGGCCGTCGAGCAGGTTCGTCTGTTCCTTTCATATATGCCATCGAGCTCAGACGAATTGCCGCCGCGCTGGGCGGCAGAAGAGCCCGGGCTCCCGGGCTCGGCTCTGCGCGACCTTGTGCCCGAAGACCGCCGGCAAGCCTTTGACCCCCACAGGTTGATCGAAGCCGTCGTGGACGTCGGCTCGTTCTTCGAGATCGGCCCCCTCTATGGCCGATCGCGAGTCGTCGGGTTGGCCCGAGTCGATGGATGGCCCGTGGGCCTGATGGCCAACAATCCGGCCCATCTCGGTGGGTCGACGGACGTCGCAGCGGGCTCCAAGGTGATCAAGCTCATGGAACTGTGCGACCGGTTCAACCTGCCGCTCATCTCCTTCGCCGACGAGCCCGGCTTCTTCGTAGGGCCCGATGCCGAGCGATCCGGCATCGAGCGGGCTGGAGCCAGGCTCGTCGCGACGGTGTGCCGCAGCACGATGCCGTGGATTACCTTCGTGATCGGCCGGCTCTACGGGGTGGCAGGACAATGCCAGCACCGGCCGAGCGGAATGTTCCGCCGTTACGCCTGGCCCTCAGCTCGTTGGGGCTCGATGCACATCGTCGGGGGCGCGTCGGCCGCCTACCGCCGCGTGATCGAGTCTGCCCCCGACCCAGAGGCGAAGCGCGAGGAAATCGAGGCGGAGCTCGAGGCCGTCGCCTCGCCCTTCCGAACGGCCGAGGCCACTGCGCAGGACATCATCGACCCGGCGGAGACCCGAAGCGTTCTTGTCGAGTTCGTACACGACGCGCAGCGGGTGCTGGCCGCCCAAGCCGGCTTCTCGAATTTGCCCTACCTCCCCTGATTGGCCGCCGGCTCCTCGATTACCTTCATCTGCAGGAGTCGGTCGAGTGCCTCGGTCGTCAGGCCCGCCTCGGACAGGACTTCGCGGGTGTGCTCGCCAGCTGCCGGGACCCGTCGCTGCTGCGGGAGTGTCCCATCCGGCGCGGCGATGACCGGTCCGGGAACGGTCACCTTCACCTCGCCTCGCCCGCCGAGACCCACCGGTGCGCTGACCTCGAGGAGGTGCCCTCGCTCCCATAACCCCGAGTCCTGAACGGTCTCGCCCGCCCGACGTACCGGGCCACAGGGAATCCCGGCCGCACGAAGGGTCGAAACGATCTCCTCCCGCGAGCGTGTGGCACACCACTCGGCCACCGGCTCTTCGGCGAACGCACGGCCTTCGGCGAGGATCCACTGCCGATCGGCCGCGACCAGCCATTCGGGCAGGTTGGCGATCTCGCAGAACGCTCGCCACGCCGTCGGAGACAGGGGGGCCAGATAGACGTGCCCGTCGACGGCTGGGAAGGTGTTCGCGAACGCGATCGGCACCAGGTTGCCCGTCGCTTGGGGTTCGATCGCATTGTCCACCGCGTCGCCCACGTGGTGAGCCAGGACGGTTGTGTAGGCACCGAGCATGCTGAGATCGACGAAGCCCCCAGACCCAGTCGCATCGGTCCCGCGTGCTGCCAAGGCGGACATGATGCCGATGGCAGCGTGAGCAGCCGCGAAGTGGTCAGCGATAAACGGCCCGACCAGAACGGGCTCCTCCCCGGTCCCGGTTAGATAGGGCACGCCGCTCATCGACTGGATGATGCCGTCGTAGGCTCCGAAGTCACGATCTGGGCCCGTCGAACCGAACCCGGTGATGTGGGCGTAGACGATGCCGGGGTTGCGGGCTTTCACGGTTTCGTAATCGATCCCGAGCTCGCGCGGCACGTCGGGGCCGTAGTTGGTCACGATGACATCTGAACCCTCGGCCAGGTCCAAAAAGAGCTCGCGCCCCTCGCGGGACTTGAGGTCGATGATTATGCTGCGCTTCCCTCGATTGTGGGCGGCAAAGTAGAGACTCACTCCTTTGTGGTGCGGCAAGGCCCATCGGGTCCGGTCACCTCCAGGTGGTTCGATTCGGATGACCTCCGCGCCGTGGTCCGAAAGGATCTGTGCACAGTGGGGCGCAGCAATCGCGATACCCAACTCGAGGACTCGCACATCCACCAGGCCCACATTCGACATCAGCTCGACCCTACTCAGCGCGCTGGCAAAGAGACGGACTGGCAGGGCTTGGGGGTCGGTTGGTTCCGAGGACCCCGAATGCCCCGGGCTTCCGATGATGGAGCGCCCGGACATTGCCCTCATTCGAGCGGGATGGCTGCTCGGCTGGGTGGCGATGCGGCACTGAAGATCCCGCTAAGGCACAGACCACCGACAACCGCAATAGGAAGGCCCCGGCTGTCGGTGCTTTAGGGTGCGGTGGGAACCAGCAGGCGTGGAAGCACGTTCGGAGCCAATGCTGGGAGGCTGAGTCATTGCTTGGTCGAGGAGACCTTCGAGCCAGTGAGCCCTGGGCCGAAGCACACTTGATGGTCAGATGAGCGATGACGGTTTTGCCATGGAGATGGCCGCGGCCGGCCGGACCGTCTCGACCTGGGTCAATGGGCCTGGCGATCGCTATGGGGCACACTCCCACCCGTATCGAAAGCACCTGTGTTGCTTGGAGGGCTCGATCGTCTTCCACACCCGAGAACAGGACCTCGTGTTGAGGCCTGGTGATCGGCTGACCCTCGAGGCTGGCACCGAGCACTGGGCGACCGTGGGGCCGGAAGGGGTTCGCTGCGCTGAGGCACACGAATGAGCTAGGCCACCCAGCACCCCCACGACAACTTCAACCCCTCGAACGCGTACCCACGCGGGTGGGCAGATACCGTGGAAAACGCCCGGTTGGGACACCGTCATGCGCTTCGGCCAGCGCCTGGGGAACGGACCAGGAGCTCCAGCACCATGCCCCAGGCGACTCACCCACGGTCGGCGCCGAACGGGGGGGCAGCGTGTCCGCCTCGCGTGTTGTTAGCGCAGGACCAAGAGGTCAAGCCAGTTGCTTCTGGCTTCAGGGTTTATTGAGTCCTCGGAATCGTCGACGGCACGGCGGAGACGTTCTTTACCGCGGAGAAACTCGTCCTCAGTGAGGTTGCGCATCGTAGTGTCGGCGCGGCGGAAGGTGTCCACCTGGCCGAGGAAGGCCGCGAGGCTGGTCGGGTACGTCTCACGGACCGGCTCAAAGGCGTCCTGGTGGAAACCCGCGGCGGCGAACGCCTCACACGTGTTCTCGACCGAAGGGTAGGTACCGGCCGTCCGAGCGGTCTCAGGGAACCATCGGACAAGCTCGACCCTGTCGAGTCTGCCCGGGAAGCCCTGTCGGATGAGGACGGGGGCACCCGGGCGGAGAATGCGACGGATCTCGTATGCAGCGACTTCGAGGTCTGCAATGTGGTGAATAACGAGGGAGAGCCATGCGGCGTCGACCGATTCACTCGGCAGCGGTAGGGCGCTCGCACTTCCCTCAAGCACCGTGATAGCCGGCACCCGCGGAATCTGATCCCGCATCGCGGCCGACGGTTCAACTGCGAGGACGCTGAGGTCGAACCAGTCACTGAAGGCAGCGGCGAACGCACCCGTCCCAGCGCCGATGTCCACCAGAACCATTCCCTGCGAAGGGCGGAGATGACGTCGTACCGCCTCGCGCCACTCCGACAGTCCGTCACGGGGGACCTCGCGGACGGCCTTGAACGCGGCAGCTGTCTGCTCGTCATAGCTGATCCTGGCCGTGTCATGCCTCCCCGCGCAGCTCACCTCGTTGCCTTCGATGAGTCAGAACAATGGCCCGAAATACCATTTTCAAGTGATCGATGTCCGCGAGGCCACGCCTGACGAATTTGAAGAAGCGGGCCGGGTGACGGCCTCCGCGTGGAAGCCGTGGGATGACGCGGACTCTGAGTCGTGGGAAGAGTTCCGTCAACGTATTGCGGATGTCGAAAGCCGAGCCCTCGTCGCCTCGGTATTCGTTGCTGTCAGGCATGGGGAGATACTTGGCTCTGTGACACTGGAGTCGAGGCATCGGTTGCCGGATGAAGACTACCCGGCACAACTCGCCGACGATGAAGCCCACGTCCGGCTCCTCGGCGTAGCGCCCTCTGCACAACGACAAGGCATTGGGCGAATGTTGATGGAGCATTGCATCTCCGTCGCCCGTTCCCAAGGCAAGCGCCGACTGACCCTGAACACCGGTGATGAGAACACCGCGGCGCGCTCGCTGTATGAAGAACTGGGGTTTGTCCGCCGAGAGGACATCACCCGCCCAAACGGACTCGTTATTCGGTCATACGAGCTGACGTTGTGATCTCAGCGCTGGAGACGTAGATCGCTAATCGAGCCACTCCATCCATGCCCCCGATGGGTGGCTTCGGGCCAGCAGCCGCCCTTGTCTGGAGCCGCCGGCAAACCGCTGGGCCGCAAGCACGGCGAAGACTCCCTGTTGCTGGTAGTCGGCGACCAGGCGGTCCGGCATAGGCAGTCCCTGCACGCTGTGACGGCCGGACGGCCCAAGGGGGACCAGGGGATCCAGGGACAACCAAATGACCGTCCGGGTCCGGCCCGCCTCGGCCAGGGCCTCGGCCAGGAGAAGGCGGCGGTCCTCCGGCAGGAACACTGCGGTGTAGGAGTCGATCACCACCACGCTCCGGCCCGTCGGCAGGTCGTGGAGTACGTGGGGGAGGACCTCGACCGCGTCACCACCCAGGATCGTCGGTGGGTTACGCCGGACCACCTCCACCGCGGCGGTCAGTCGCGCTAGGGCCGCCTCCTCGGGCGGGGCGCAGGCTTCCACCCACTCTCGGCCCTCCTCGTTCTCGAGGTCGATCGGATCGAGGTCGATTCCGATGCGTTCGGCGATGTGCGGGAGGCGAGAGAAGGGCGGGAGTCGGCTGCCCTCGATGGCGCAAGAAAGCCTCAGCACGCTATTGGGCCGCCCGAGAGAGCGCTCTCCCAGCCGATAGTGATAGCGGTCCAGCGCGAGGGCCAACCCGGCCCCGGTCCCCAGATCGACAAGGGCGATCGGCTCGTCGGAGGGCCCGACGGCCGCGGCCAGTCCACAGGCAAGTTGGCTGCAGCGGGCGACCTCATTCATCTGGTAACAGCGCTGGCGGCAGACCGCAAGGACCTCGTCGAGGTGGGTCGAGCAAAAGCTGCGGAACGTCACGAAGAATTCCGGGTCGAAGCGAGGCTGGGAGGCTCCCGGGATGGGAAAGTACGTGCTGATCGCCGCCGTGGGGTCGCGTCGGGCAAGAAAGCTGATGGCGGCACTGGCGAGCAAGGCCGGCAGACGGTCCTCCGGCAGCGCGGCGATGGCCACAAGGAGCGCGTTGTTATCGGCGATGGCATCGAAGATTGCCGCGGTGAGCCGCCAGGAGTCGGGCGCGCCGGGCGGCGACCACCCTCGGGCCACTTCGATCGCTTGATCACGAACTTGCGACACGGAGGGCATGAGGAAATCAGTTTGTGCAATCAGAGAGTGTGGTCGCGCCACCTCTGAGTGTCACGAGTGTGGAGGTGCCACCATCCACTCGGCCAGCTCCACCGTAACGCCAGCGGGACCTTCCAGGAACACGAGGCGTCGATCATGAAAGGTCATGACGTCGTTCTTGGTGCTGATCTGATGCTGCTTGAGTCGGGCGAGGAGACCAGCCAGGTCCCGAACGCGAAAGCACACGTGGTTGAACCCGGTCCTCGTGAGGCTCCCGGCCTCGGGGTCGATCATCGGTTGGGGGTTGTGGAACCGAAGAAGCTGGATCTCTTGATAAGACTGCGCGTCCCGTAGGGCCAAGGTCACATGGTCGGCCTCCCATTCAGGGATACCCATGTACCGAGACATTTCCTCCCCGGAGACGACCACCGCCCGGGACTCCTCGAACCCCAAGAGCTCGAAGAAACCCTTGGCTTCCTCGAGGTCGGTCACGACCATCGTCATGTGGTCGAAGCCCTCGTTGCCACTATGCATGATGTCGCTCCTAGCCCTGAGGAAGCGAGCCCACGTCCCACCGGTGAAAGCCGCGGGCTGGGGTCTGGTGATGCGGCGCAGCGTAGCTGCC
This sequence comes from Acidimicrobiales bacterium, assembly GCA_040414865.1. Taxonomy (GTDB): domain Bacteria; phylum Actinomycetota; class Acidimicrobiia; order Acidimicrobiales; family RAAP-2; genus Palsa-461. Next base: position 25,107 of record JBEDUR010000053.1, on the reverse strand, counting down.
CCACTCGATCATTCTTCTGCAGCAGGTCTTCTCGGGGGCGACGAAAGCATCTGAGCTCGAACAGGCCCACCGAGACTCGCTTGTGGCTCTGGCCTGGGTCGACCCCGAGCGGGCTGCAAACCCATCCCGTGCGGCGAGTTCGCCCGTCATGCTGGGCACCGCATCGTCGGTAGATGCCGGCCGCCCGCACGTGAGGCGGGCGCTCCGTCTGGGCCTGTGAGGTCGGCGCGTCGGAGAAGTTTTCGGGGGCCGCTGAGCTGCGCAGACTTCGAGCTGCGCTATTCAGGTCACTCCTGTGCCTCAGGTTCAGATTGATGTCGATCAACGGGGTTTGTCGCCAAGCGGGGTCGAGTGAGAAGGATCTGAACGCAGGACACCACCAGCACGGCGACGGTGATGAGCCGTTCGACCGGAGGGATCGGCCGGAAGTAGGCGTATAGCTGGATCCCGATAGCAAACGCTTGGGCCACAAGGGGCAAGGCAACTGCCCGTAGGCCCACGACCTGGTGGACTTCGTCGGCTGTCTCGGGGTTCCGAACCCAGGCCGCATAGGCAATGAGGAGCGCCCCAAGCGTCCAAACGAAGGCGTAGTGGTTGTCTTGCGCGACGCCTTTGGCCTGCTGCACCGCGAAGGTGGCATCCACTGTGGCTGAAGCCAGCGTCCCCAGCCCGAGGAGAAGAAAGACCTTGTCCGGCCGCCAACCAAGCAGTCCGAAAACGCCCAGGATGGCACCGATCAGAAGCACGTCGAGGATCGGGTAGCTGAATCCCACGATGGTGGAAAAGTCTCCGTGGACCGCATGGGAGAAGTCGGGCTCGATCACCACGGCGACGCCGATGGACAGCACGATGAAGACGACGGCCATGCCGTCCATCCACCGATCCAGGACGAACCGGGGCACCCGGAGCCGGACGAGATAAAAGATCCCCAACGCCATCAACGGGTACCACAGCAACCACAAGACGTCGGCGAAGCTGGGGTAGGGGGCGTTGGTGCCCGAGCCGTAGACAATGTTCCATAAGGCGTTACCAAGAAACCACGCGGCCATGGCGAGACCTATGGATAGCCAGGCGCTCCTGGCCTGGGGCTCGTATCCAGCGCGAACGAGCACTAGCGCGGCCGAGGCGCCAAGGACTAGGTCGGGGAACCACGACTCATACAGCGTCTGGGGTCCCCCGAGGTCGAAGAGCTCCCTCGCCGCCTCCAGAGCCGTGAGGACTACCAGTGCGCCCCACACGTATCTGAGCACTCTTGGCGTGGTGGCATACCACCGGACCCGGACTGGAGAGCCCTCGGCCGAGCGCGGATCGCTCACAGCGGCATCGCCGGTGCCACCCCTCGGCGAGCATCGGTCACCCGCGCCAGCGCGGGTGACCGATGCCGGACCACCACGCCCGTACCATCTTCTCCGCGCCCGGCCACGGCTAGCGATGCCTCTCGAACCCGGACGGGACCAGTGTGCTCAGGCGCCGGTGAAGCCCGAAGGCCGAACCCGACAACCCGACTGTCCTGTGCTCTCGTACGAAGTAACGCTCGGACTGAACGGTTTGTACCAGACCCCAACATCACAGTCGCACCGGTCCTCGTTACTCTCGCACGCGGCAGACCCGTCAAAGAGCCGGCTCATCGCAAGTACCCTTTCCCACCAGTTTGATCGATGACAGTCCGGTGTTCATACCGCCAGCACCAACGGCAAGCGTGGAAGACACCGGTCACCTGAACCCGGGCACGGCCCTAGTCACAGCACTTCCACAAGACTTTGCGCGGCCAGAGTGTGCTTGATCACCCCTCGCCAAGGGTCACTCGAGGACGCGCAAAGACCTGGTAAGTGCTGGCTCCCGTTCTTCCTCTTCCAAGAGCGGGCCCCCAAGGGGCGACGTAGACGTCGGCCACCGTGCCTGCGCGAATGGTGGCTCGGCCCTTGCGCCCTCCGCACGACGCTAAGGAATGAGACGGCTTGATAGAGCACTGCATCTCCGTTGCCCATACCGTGGCAAATGCCCAACTGACCCTGAAGGCGAATGACGAAACGCGGCGGTGGAGATGCTGCACGAAGCACTGGGAATTGTGCGGGCGCAGACGTCACCGCCGAAAGGGTTGGATGGTGAAGGATCGTTATGGCTGGTCAAACCGGTCCCGGCCGACCAGCGGTATGTCGGGTGCACGAGGGGCGCGATTAAAGCCGGCGGGGCCTACTCGGTAGGCGCGAGGCCCGGCGATGCGATGTCATGAGGAGTTCGGAGTCGGGGCAGCGCCAATAAATCGCCGGATCGCCACAGCAGCCCAAATTGCCTCCACTACCCCAAACGGCCACGCCCCGGCCAAGAACCCATAGGCACTTGACAGAGCGCACCCGGCCGCGAACCCAGCAATGAACAACCGATCGCGAGATTCGAGGGCGTACATGACCATCATGAAAGTGACGGCGCAGACGCCGTAGATGGTGACCGCGAGACTCGAGCTCATCAAACGCTCCCTCCGCGTGAACTGTGGTTACAGATCAATCGGTAGTGCGACCAGCTTCCATGTCAATGCGCCTCGCGAGCATGACCCAGTAAAGCGCTCGTCCCAGATCGCAACCTGCCAGCAGATGCCATGGGCTCAGTACAGTCCGGTCAGCATCTCCGCTACGCCCTTTCCGGAAGGCGGGATCACCCCAGATGCACACTTCCACGTGTCCGCGACGAGATCATCCGTGCGATCCCACGAGCGCAGCTTCTCGCCGCTCTCCTGATACACCATCGCGGGCTGCCCATTTCGAAGCTCCACGCTGTGATCGCAAACTCCCTGTTGGATTCGGGATCGGCTTGCGCAGCACGTAGGCGGACCGAGAAAGAAACGTCGGCCGACCCCCCTGCAGCCGAGCCGGTCCACATCCCAGCCACCTCGCCGAGACTGCCGGCTTCCGGCGGGGAGTCGGCCCCGCCGGAAGCACGCCTAGGGGTCGGTCGTCGTCGTTAGGAGGGACAGTAGACGAGGGACACTGGTTGGGAGGTGGGCCATAACAAGGGCAGTGCCCTTCCTGGAGCGGGAAGGCACCCGGCCTCTGGCAGGCGACTATCGACCTCGCTGGTTCCCGGGCCTCGCCGGTTCTTCGTCTGGGCAGGAGCCCCGCGAACAAAGCAATCGGTAGCGGCCGGAAAGGTTCGCCCTCCACCGGCCACCCACTAGGGTCGGACCCGCTCCGTTCATCGACGAGGAGAATTTCGATCATCCATCCATGACTGACGCGGCCCTCAGGAACCCCGAGCGCCTCAACGGCGTCCATCCGCAAACTGACCGCTACAAATGGATCGCCCTGTCGAACACGACCATCGGCATTCTGATGGCCACGATCAACCTCTCGATCGTGCTCATCGCCCTGCCGAACATCTTCCGGGGCATCGGGTTGAACCCGCTGGTTGGGTCAAACACCAGCTATCTGCTCTGGATGTTGCTCGGGTTCATGGTGGTGATGGCGGTGTGCGTCGTCAGTCTCGGGCGGCTTGGCGACATGTACGGCCGGGTCAAGCTGTACAACTTGGGGTTCGCCATCTTCACGATGTTCTCGGTCCTGCTCGCGATTTCGTGGATGAACGGACCCTCAGGGGCGTGGTACCTGATCCTGATGCGTGTCGGACAGGGGATCGGGGCGGCGTTCCTCATGGCCAACTCGCCGGCCATCCTGACCGATGCGTTCCCGGCGAACGAACGGGGGCTCGCTCTCGGAGTGAACATGGGCGCCGCTATTGCCGGGCAGTTCATCGGCCTGGTGCTCGGCGGGATTCTCGGTCCCTTGAACTGGCGGCTGGTGTTCTGGGTCTCGGTGCCGATCGGGCTCTTCGGCACGGTCTGGGGCTACCTCAAACTGGAAGAGCGCGGCGTGCGGAGAAAGGCAAAGGTCGACTGGTGGGGGAACCTCACCTTCGCCGTCGGCCTTGTCGGGGTCGTCTACGGGATCACCTACGGGCTGCTCCCGTACGGGGGTCACACCATGGGCTGGACCAACCCGAAGGTGCTCGGGACCATCTTCGGCGGGCTCGCGCTACTGGGGGTGTTTTGCATCATCGAGACCAAGGTCGAACACCCCATGTTCCGCCTCCCGCTGTTCAGGATCCGGGCGTTCACGGCCGGGAACGCGGCGGCCTTCCTCTCGGCCATCGGCCGTGGCGGGATCATGTTCATCCTCATCATCTGGCTCCAGGGCATCTGGCTGCCCCAACACGGCTACGACTTCGCTCGCACTCCGCTGTGGGCGGGCATCTACATGCTCCCCCTCACCGCGGGGTTCCTCCTGGCTGGACCCCTGTCGGGCTACCTGTCGGACCACTTCGGACCCAGACCCTTCGCCACGGGGGGCATGGTGGGCTCGGCTCTCGGCTTCGTGCTGCTCGAAGTCCTCCCCGTCAACTTCAACTACCTGGCCTTCGGCGGGATCATCTTCCTCCTCGGCCTCGCGATGGGGGTGTTCGTCGCCCCGATCCAGGCTGGAGTCATGAACAGCGTGCCTCCCAGCCAGCGGGGCTCGGGGGCCGGCATGCTGAACACGGCCATGAGCACCGCCATGGTGCTGTCGATCGGCGTGTTCTTCACCCTGATCATCCTGGGCCTCTCCTCGACCCTCCCCGGCGCCCTCTACCACGGACTGGTCGCCCAGGGAGTGCCGTCCCACTCAGCCTCCAAGGTCTCGCAACTGCCGCCGGTGGGAAGCCTCTTCGCCGCCTTCTTGGGGTACAACCCGATGAAGAGCCTGCTCGGTCCGACCCTTGCTCACCTGCCCCCGGCGCGGGCCGCGTACGTGACGGGCCGAAGCTTCTTCCCCCAGCTGATCAGCGGACCCTTCGACCGCGGGCTCCGGGAGGCCTTCGACTTCGCCGCGATCGCCTGCCTGCTCGCCGCCGGTGCCGCCTGGTCCATGGGCAAGAAGTACGTGCACCAGGAGACCGCGGCCGAGGCGCCCGAGCCGACCGTCGCCCCGGCACGACCGGTTCCCGTCCCCTCACTCAGCACTGAGAGCTTGGCCACCGACGAGCGGGTGCTCCCCTGATCGACTAGGCGCCGGCGGCAAGGCACGTGTCCTAGCGCGCCAGCTGCGGCATCACCTCGCTCGCCACCAGCTCGAGGTGGTCCAGGTCGGCGAGGTCGAGGGCCTGGAGGTAGACCCGGCTCACCCCGATCGCCGCGAACTGGGCGAGCTTGTCCAGCAACTCGGCGGGGGTGCCGGCCAGACCATGGGCCCGCAGCTCGTCGACCTGGCGGCCGATCCGCCCGGCCCGACGGGCCAGCTCGGCCTCGTCCTTGCCGCAGCAGAGCACCTGAGCCACCGAGCGGGTGAGGGTCGAGGGGTCCCGGCCGATCCGCCCGCAGGCCGCGTCGGTTCGCTCAAACATGGCCTCGGACGCCGCGACCGAGCCGAACGGGACATTGATCTCGGCGGCGAATCGGGCGGCGAGCGCGGGCGTCCGCCGTGCGCCATGCCCGCCGATCACGAGCGGCGGGTGCGGCCGCTGGAGCGGCTTGGGCAGGGCCGGGCTGTCAGTCAGCCGGTAGTGGCGCCCGGAGAACGAGAACGTCTCGCCGGCCGGCGTGGTCCACAGGCCGGTGATGATCTCGACCTGCTCTCCGAGTCGCTCGAACCGCTCCTTAAGAGTCGGGAAGGGGATCCCGTAGGCGGTGTGCTCGGCCTCGTACCAGCCTGCACCGAGGCCGAGCTCAATCCGGCCGCCACTCATGTGGTCGACCTCGGCCACGGACACGGCCAACGGACCGGGCAACCGAAACGTCCCCGCAGTGAGCAGCGTGCCGAGCCGGATGCGCTCGGTATCCCGGGCCAGACCGGCCAGGGTGATCCAGGCGTCGGTCGGCCCAGGCTCGCCGCTCACCGAACCCATCTTCAGGTAGTGGTCGGACCGGAAGAAGGCGCCGTAGCCAGACTCCTCGGCCTTCCTGGCCACCGCCAACAGCTGGGCGTAGGTCGCACCCTGTTGGGGCTCGGTGAACACCCGAAGCTCCATGTGCATCCCCCCTCTCGTCGCCCCGAAGGATAGGGGTTGGGCCGGGACCGGTTGAGTTTGACACCGGACCGGAGCAGTGAGGCCAGAGCGCCCCGCCTATCAGCGACCCCAGTGGTTCTCATGGAGGACCTCGGCGAGCGGCACTCGGCTCCGCCAGCCGTGGCGCTCGAGGTCGGGGACCGCCTCGAAGTGGCTCACCGGCCCGACGCACAGCCAGGCCACCGGACGGATCCCGTCGGGGAGGCCGAGGAGATCGGCCAGGAACCTCTCGCGGTAGAAGGACACCCAGCCGACCCCGAGGCTTTCGGCGGTCGCAGCCAGCCATAGGTTCTCGATGGCCAGGCACACCGAGTACAGCCCGGCGTCGGCGATGGCGTGCCGGCCGAGCACTTGCGGCGCGCCGCGGCCGGGGTCATAGGTGACGACGATCGACAGGCTGGCTTCCAGGATCCCCTCGATCTTGATGTTGGCGAAACGCTCGGCGCGCTCGCCGGTCAACGACGCGGCAAAGACGTCGCGCTCGGTCGCCACGTGCTCGTGGAACCGACGCCGCAGGGTCGGGTCCCGCACGAGGACGAAGTCCCAGGGTTGGGACAGCCCGACGCTCGGAGCAGCATGGGCGGCCGACAGGATCCGCTCGAGCACGTCCGGCTCGATCGGGGCCCCGGTGAATTCCGCCCGCACGTCCCGTCGGAGCTCGATGGCCTCGTAGAGGCCAACGGGCCGGGGCTCCTCGGGGTGCCGCGATAGCGGGCCGGTGTTGCCCTCAGCCCGATGCACCGAGGGTGTCGAGGTTGATGGCACCGGTCGGGGCCACTGGGTTCACCGGCTGGTTGTACCCCGAGAAGTTGAGCGACCCGGACCCCGAGCTCGAGTGGAAGACCAGCCGCAGGACATACGGCGTCGGCGACTTGGCCACGTAGACCTTTCCGCCGGTGGTGTTCTTCTTGTCGTGCCCGGTGATCACGGTGGCGGGTTGGCCGTCCACCTTCGCCGTCCCGGCAAAGGCGAAAACCGAGTTGTTCTGGTTCGAGTTGAACAACTCCTTCAGAAACTCGGAGCCGTTGACAAAGGTCGCGAGCTGCTTGCCGGTCGTGCTGTTCACCGATGTGCTCACCCACCGGCCGGCCAACTCGCTGGCTGCGCTCTTGCCGCTCTCTTCGGTCCAGAACTTCGCGTCACCCTTCAGGTACACCGTTCCGGCCACGAGCCGCATCTCAGCCGTGCCCTTCTTGATGGAGAGCGACCCTTCACCTTGGCCGTTCGTGGTGTCCGAGCTGACGCGGAACGAGATGGTCTGCTTACTCTCCGTCACTGTCCCGACAAGGGTGAACGACTGCGCCGACTCGGTCGCGGTGATCGCCTGCTGCAAGAGTTGCTTCGCGCTCTGCGCTGCTCCGGCGGCCCCCGAGCAGGCGAGGGTGAGCGACCCGGCCGCGACCAACGCGGCCGCGAGCCATGGCAAGCGCTTGGGCACCACCGCTCCAAGTGGTCTCACTCGGTGACCTCGCCTTGAGATCTGGCTGGGTTCGGGCCCAGCCGGGGGCACATTCTCGTCACATACCCAGGTCCCGAACAACTGCTCATCCGCCGGCCGCCGCCGAGACGATCTCCACCCGGGCGCCGGCCAGGACCGTGCGGCTGCCCCAGCGCGAGCGCGGCACCACCTCGCCGTCGACGGCCACCGCGATCCCGCGGCGCGCGACGCCGACCAGCGTGATCAGCGAGTCGATGCAGGTGTCCGGCTCGACCAGCCGATCCTCGCCGTTGAGCACGATGGCAATCGGCTCGGGGTCGCCGTCACCGGTCACGTCGGCCCCGAGACCGGCTCGTGCCGGCGTCCGCATGGCCCGAACGCGGCCAGCTCCGGAGCCACCTCGCTGCCCTCGAGGAGGGCGGTGATCGACTCGGCGGTGATGGGGGTCAACAGGATCCCGTTGCGGAAGTGCCCGGTGGCCACCGCCAGCCCCGGGACCTCGGTCCAACCGACGTGGGGGCCGTTGTCCGCGCTGCCCGGTCGCAGTCCGACCGAGCACTCGACGAGCTCGAGCTCGTCAACGCCCGGTACGAGCGACCGGGCGTCGTCGAGCAGGGCGTGAACCGCCCCGGCTTGGACCCGGAGGTCTTCGCCCATCTCCTCGACCGTGGCCCCAATCACGAGCGACTGGTCGCGTCTGGGGACCAGATAGCAGGCCCGGCCCCGGACCAGGCCCCGGACCGTGCGCTCGAGGAGGCGCTCACGGCTCCGCAGCCGCAGGACGTGGCCCTTCACCGGGCGGACCTCTGGGAGAACCCCGGCAGGCACCCCGGCCAGGGCCGAGGTGCGCCAGCCCATCGCCGCCACCACGACCGGGGCGGCGATCCGCTGGCCACAGTCGGTGGTCAAGCCGACCACCGACCCATCGCGACCCAGGTCGAGGTGCGCCACCCGGTCGCCGACGCGCTGGACGCGCTCGACGGCGCACGCGGCGAGCAGCGCCCCGACGAGGGCCCGGTTGTCGACCTGGTGGTCGCCGGGCACCTCCGCTCCACCGCAAACGGCGGGGGAGAGGGCCGGGACCAGCTGGCGGCACTCGGAAGCCCCGAGACGACGCGACTGGAGGCCGATCGCACCCCGGAAGTCCAAGAGCTTCGTGAGCGCCGCCCGATCGGAGGGGTCGGCCGCGACCACCACCGTGTTCGACGGCTCGTAGTCGACGGGTGCTCCGGCCGTCGCCTCTAGCGAGGACGCGAACTCGGGCCAACGCTGCGCACCGGCCACGAGCAGCCGGGTGAGCGCCTCCTCGCCGAAATGCGCCTCGTTCGCCGGGGCCAACATCCCGGCTGCGACCCATGCGGCCCCTCGACCCGGCTCGGGGTCGACCACGGCCACCCGGCGGCCCGACCGCGCCAGCATCCAGGCCGTGGAGAGCCCGATCACCCCGCCGCCGGCCACGGCGACGTCGACGCTCGAGTCGGACGCCGAACTGCCACTGGCCTGGCCTTCGACCACGCCTCGATGTTACGAGCCCCGCCGCTGCCCCTCGGGCGCCCTCGGCCGTCGCCCCCCGGGTCGCCGAACGGGACAGCATCCCCTGTTCAAGAGGCCGACAACGTCCCCGGCCTGGCGTCGGACACCGAGCGCCGCTGGGTGGTCATGTGGGTGGGCGCGGCTGTGGCCGGGTGTATCCTGAAGGACACTGCTCCAGGGCCAGCGTCGTCCCGGGCGGCAGGACTCCACATCCCGCCGGAGACGACCGCGTCGTCGATGCAGCCGGCGGCCCGAGCCCACAAGGACGCCGATGGCCTTCACGGACCCTGGTCACCCCAGGCCCCGCCAGACCCTCTACGACCCCGCCTTCGAGCACGACGCCTGCGGTGTCGGGCTGCTCGCCGACCTCGAGGGACGACCGAGCCACGCCCTCGTGCGCCAGGGCCTGTCGGTGCTCGAACGCCTCGCCCACCGGGGAGCCTCCGGCGCCGAGGTGGCGACGGGTGATGGTGCGGGGATCCTGACCCAGCTCCCGCACAAGTTCCTTGCGGGGGTGGCCGCGGAGATTGGAGTGACGCTGCCCGAGGCCGGACGCTACGCGGCGGGGTCGGTGTTCCTCCCGACTGACGCCGACGACGCGAAAAAGGCCCGGGCCGAGTTCGAGGCCCTGGCGGCGGAGGAGGCGGTGGAGGTCCTGGGCTGGCGCGAGGTCCCCTACCGCGACAGCACCTTGGGGGAGACGGCACGGCGGGCGCAGCCCCGGATCGAGCAGGTCTTCGTGACCCCGAGCGATCCCGGGCGCTGCTCGGCACCGATCGAGCTCGACCGGGTCGCCTTCGTGCTCCGCAAGCGGGCCGAACACCGGATCGACGGCTTCTACATCTGTTCGCTGTCGGCGCGCACGCTCGTCTACAAGGGCATGCTGACCGGCCACCAGCTCGACGAGTACTACCCGGACCTGGCCGATGAACGGTTCGAGTCGGGACTGGCCCTCGTCCACTCTCGCTTCAGCACCAACACCTTCCCCAGCTGGCCGCTTGCCCATCCCTACCGGTACTTGGCCCACAACGGGGAGATCAACACCCTGGCCGGGAACCGCAACTGGATGCGGGCTCGAGAGGCGATCCTCGAGACGGACCTGATCGACGGCGACCTTTCGCGGGCCTTCCCGATCTGCACGCCCGGGATGAGCGACGCCGCCTCCTTCGACGAGGTGCTCGAGCTGCTCCACCTGGGCGGCCGGTCGTTGCCGCACGCCGTTCTGATGATGATCCCCGAGGCGTGGGAGAACCACCAGGCCATGGACGAGGCTCGTCGGGACTTCTACCGATTCCACGCCGCGCTCATGGAACCGTGGGACGGCCCGGCCGCCATCGCGTTCACCGACGGCACGGTGATCGGGGCGGTCCTCGACCGCAACGGGCTCCGACCGGCCCGCTTCTGGGTGACCAACGACGGGCTGGTCGTGCTGGCCAGCGAGGTCGGCGTCCTGGACCTTGACCCCACCACGATCGTCCGCAAGGGCCGCCTCCAGCCCGGGAGGATGTTCCTGGTCGATACGGCCAAAGGGCGGATCGTCGACGATGACGAGATCAAGGCCGAACTGGCCGCCGAGCACCCCTACGGCAGCTGGCTGGCCGAGAACCAGCTTCGCCTGGACGACCTCCCGCGCCGGACCATGCTCACCCCCCAGCACGCCAGCGTCGTCACCCATCAACGTCTCTTCGGGTACACCACCGAGGAGCTGCGGGTGCTGGTTACTCCGATGGCCAAGAACGGCGCCGAACCGGTCGGCTCCATGGGATCGGACACGGCCATCGCGGTGCTCTCCGAGCGATCGCGGACGCTGTATGACTACTTCACCCAGCTCTTCGCCCAGGTCACCAACCCGCCGCTCGACGCCATCCGCGAGGAGCTGGTCACCTCGCTGGCGGCGACGGTCGGTCCGGCCGACAACTTGCTCGTGGCCCAGCACGGATCGTGCCGGCAAGTGATCATGCCCCACCCGGTCATCGATCTCGACGACCTGGCCAAGCTCATGTACATCAACGAGCACGGGGAAACCCCGGGGTTCAAGGCCTTCACCATCGACGGCCTCTTCCCGGTGGGCGACGCAGGCGACGTCGGGCGTCCGACCGAGGCCGGCGGCCGGGCGTTGGCCGAGGCGATCGATCGGGTTCGCCAACGAGTGTCGGCGGCCATCGAGGACGGTGCCAACGTGATCATCCTCTCGGACCGCAACGCGACCACCGAGTTGGCGCCGATCCCCTCCCTCCTCCTCGTCTCGGCCATCCACCACCACCTGGTCCGGGAACGCAAGAGGACCCGCGTCGGCCTGGTGGTCGAGTCCGGTGACGCCCGTGAGGTGCACCACATGGCGCTGTTGATCGGCTACGGCGCCGCCGCGGTCAACCCGTACCTGGTCCTCGAGTCGATCGACGACATGATCGCCAACGGCCAGCTCGACGCGTTGACCCCGCGCCAAGCCCGAGAGAACTACATCAAGGCCGCCGGCAAGGGCGTGCTCAAGATCATGTCCAAGATGGGCATCTCGACGGTCGCCTCCTACACCGGCGCCCAGGTGTTCGAGGCGGTCGGCCTTGATGCCTCGGTGATCGACGAGTACTTCACCGGCACCACCTCGCGCATCGGCGGAGTCGGCCTGGACGTGATCTCGGCCGAGGTGGCCTCCCGCCATCGGCGCGCCTTCTACGACCGCCCGACCGAGCTCGCCCACCGGGAGCTCGAGACCGGTGGTGAGTACCAGTGGCGCCGCGAGGGTGAGATCCACCTGTTCAACCCGAAGACGGTGTTCAAGCTCCAGCACGCGGCCCGGGCCAAACGGTTCGACGTGTTCAAGGAGTACACCAAGGCGGTCGACGACCAATCCGAGCAACTGGCCACCCTTCGCGGCTTGATGCGGTTGCGGCGGGGCGACAACGAGCCGATCCCGATCGAGGAAGTCGAGCCGGCATCGGCCATCATGACCCGTTTCTCCACCGGCGCCATGTCTTATGGATCCATCTCGGCCGAGGCCCACGAGACTCTGGCCATCGCCATGAACCGGATCGGCGGACGCTCCAACACCGGTGAGGGGGGAGAGGACCCCAGGCGCTACATCCCCGATGCCAACGGCGACCTTCGTCGCAGCGCGATCAAACAGGTCGCTTCGGGCCGCTTCGGGGTGACCAGCGAGTACCTGGTGAACGCCGACGACCTCCAGATCAAGATCTCCCAGGGAGCCAAGCCGGGCGAAGGCGGCCAGCTGCCCGGGAACAAGGTCTGGCCGTGGATCGCTCAAACCCGGTACTCGACCCCGGGAGTGGGGCTGATCTCCCCGCCCCCCCACCATGACATCTACTCCATCGAGGACATCGCCCAGCTCATCCACGACCTGAAGTCGGCCAACCCGACGGCGCGCGTCCATGTGAAGCTGGTGGCCGAGGTGGGGGTGGGAACGGTGGCCGCCGGTGTGGCCAAGGCCCACTCCGACGTGGTGCTCATCTCGGGCCACGACGGCGGGACCGGAGCGGCCCCGATGACCTCACTCAAGCACGCTGGCATCCCCTGGGAGCTCGGCTTGGCCGAGACCCAGCAGACCCTGCTCATGAACGGGCTCCGGGACCGGATCGTGGTCCAGGTCGATGGGCAGATGAAGACCGGACGCGACGTGGTGGTGGCCGCGCTGCTCGGCGCCGAGGAGTTCGGCTTCGCCACCGCACCGTTGGTCGTGTCGGGCTGCATCATGATGCGGGTCTGTCACCTCGACACCTGCCCGGTGGGCATCGCCACCCAGAACCCCGAGTTGCGCAAGCGCTTCACCGGGACCCCCGAGTTCGTCGAGACCTTCTTCGAGTACATCGCCGAGGAGGTCCGCCAACGACTGGCCGAGCTCGGGCTGCGCTCGATCGACGAGGCGGTCGGCCGGAACGACCTGCTCGAGGTCACCGAAGCCATCGATCACTGGAAGGCCCGCGGGCTCGACCTCTCGCCCGTCTTGGCCCCGGTCGACTCGCCCTATGACACCGACCGCCGCCAGACCCGACTCCAGGACCACCGGCTGGAGGCGGCGCTCGACCACCGCTTTTTGGAGCTGTGCCGGCCGGCCGTCGAGGAGGGCCGCCGAGTCGACGTCTCCGTCCCGATCACCAACGTGGACTGCACCGTCGGTGCTCTCCTCGGCTACGAGATCACCCGGCGCCACGGTGGCCAAGGGTTGCCCGACGGGACCATCAATCTCTCCTTCTACGGTTCGGCCGGCCAGAGCTTCGGCGCCTTCGTGCCGAGCGGGGTGACCATGCGGCTCCACGGAGACGCCAACGACTACTTCGGCAAGGGGCTCTCCGGCGGCCGGCTCGTCCTGTCCCCGCCGGCCGGTTCGCCATTCGCGGCCGAGGAGCAAATCATCGGAGGCAACGTCATGCTCTATGGCGCGACCGGCGGCGAGGCCTTCGTGCGCGGCCAGGTCGGGGAGCGTTTCTGCGTGCGCAACTCGGGCGCAACCGCGGTCGTCGAAGGCGTGGGCGACCACGGCTGCGAGTACATGACGGGCGGGCAAGTGGTCGTGCTCGGGCCGACCGGGCGGAACTTCGCCGCCGGGATGTCGGGCGGGTTGGCCTTCGCTTACGACCCCGACCGCCGGTTCGTCGACCGGGTCAACACCGAGATGGTCGACGTCGAGCCGCTGGGGCCAGAGGACGTGGCGTGGTACTACGAGATCGTTGTCCGCCACGCCGAGGAGACCGGCTCGGCGGTGGCCAACCGGTTGCTCGAGGACTGGGAGTCCGCGGTGGCCGACACCGTGAAAGTGGTCCCACGGGACTTCCGGCGGGTGCTCGAGGCGACCGCCCGGGCCGTGGCCGAGGGGACCTCGGTCGACGAGGCAGTCATGGCGGCGGCCCATGGGTAAGGTGACCGGCTTCTTGGAGTTCGAGCGGGAGTTGCCCCGGCGTCGGCCGGTCCCGGTGCGCCTGCGCGACTGGCGTGAGGTGTACGAGCCCTTCGACCCGGAGAGCGCGCGCCACCAGGGGGCGCGCTGCATGGACTGTGGGATCCCGTTCTGCCACGAGGGTTGCCCGCTCGGGAACCTGATCCCCGAGTGGAATGACCTGGTGTGGCGGGACGACTGGTCGACCGCCATCGAACGTCTCCATGCCACCAACAACTTCCCCGAGTTCACCGGTCGGTTGTGCCCGGCCCCCTGCGAGGCGGCCTGTGTGCTCGGGATCAACGCCGAGCCGGTCACCATCGAGCGAATCGAATACGAGATCGCCGAGCGGGCCTGGGGGGAGGGCTGGGTGACCCGCCAGTTGCCCCGAGAGCGCACCGGCAAGCGGGTCGCCGTCATCGGTTCCGGGCCGGCCGGGCTGGCTTGCGCCCAGCAGCTCGGGCGGGCCGGGCACGACGTGGTGGTCTTCGAGCGAGCGGAGAAGCCCGGCGGGCTCCTCCGCTATGGCATCCCCGAGTTCAAGATGGAGAAGCGGATCCTCGACCGGCGGTTGGGCCAGCTGGTGGCCGAAGGGGTCAAGTTCCGATGCTCGACCCAGGTCGGCCTGCCGCCGCCGGAACCACCGGAGGGCTCGCTCGAGCCCGGGCTGGCCCGCGGCCTGGGCACGGCCAACGCACCCGTCCTGAAGGTGGTCTCGGCTGCCGCCGTGCGCGAGGAGTTCGACGCAATGGTGCTGGCCGGGGGCTCGACAATCCCCCGGGATCTGGCCGTGCCCGGGCGGCACCTCCAGGGAATCCACTTCGCCATGGACTACCTCAAGCCGGCCAATCTGGTGCGCGAGGGCGCCCTGGCCGCCCCGCCCATCGAAGCATGTGGCAAGCAGGTCGTCATCATCGGCGGCGGGGACACCGGTGCCGACTGCCTGGGGACCGTTCACCGACAGGGCGCCGTCTCGGTGGTTCAGCTGGAGATCCTGCCCGAGCCTCCGGGGACCCGCCCGGCGGAGAATCCCTGGCCAACCTGGCCGGTCATCCTGCGCGGCTCAGCCGCTCACCAAGAGGGCGGAGAGCGGCTGTTCGCCGTTTCCACCACCGAGCTCACCGACGACGGCACCGGATCGGTGGCTGCCCTGCGAGGCCAGGAGATCGTCATGACCATGGAAGGCGGTCGCCCGAGCTTCGAACCGATCCCCGGCAGCCTGTTCGAGCTGCCGTGCCAGCTCGTGCTGCTCGCCCTCGGCTTCACCGGGGCCGAGCGCCACGGCGTGGTCGGCGAGCTCGGCGTCGAGATCGGGCCGAGCGGCACCGTGCTGGCCGATGGCTCCTGGTCGACCAACGTCGAGGGGGTCTTCGTCTGCGGCGACATGACCCGGGGCCAGTCCCTGATCGTCTGGGCGATCGCCGAGGGGCGCTCGGCCGCCGCCGCCGCCGACCGCTGGCTGATGGGGGACAGCGCGCTTCCCGCGCCGCTCCAACCGGGGCAGCTGGCCCTGCGCTGACCCTGGTCCGACCCTCAGCTCGGTCGGGGCGGGAGTGGCGGAGCCCGGCGGGAGGGTCGAGTCGAGGTGGCCGGGGGCCGCGCCGGGGGGGCCTGGGCTGCCCGCTCGGCCAAGATGGCCAGCGCCGCTTCGAGCTGTGGGTCTTGCCCGGCCGCCCAAGCCTGAGGCGGGGCCGCGACCTCGACGTCGGGATCGACCCCATGGTTCTCCACTCCCCAGCCGTAGCCGTCGAACCAGAAGGCGTAGCGGGGCTGGGTCACCAACGTCCGGTCAACCAGGTGGTAACGGCTGTCGATCCCGACCACCCCTCCCCAGGTCCGGGTCCCGACCACCGGGGCGATCCCCCGCAGCTTGATCGCGGCGGTGACGATGTCGCCGTCCGATCCAGCCTGTTCGTTCACCACGGCCACGAAGGGACCCCGCGGGGCATCGGACGGGTAGGTCTCCGGCGCGTGGTGCCGGGCGACGTCCCAGCCCAGCACGGTCCGGGCCAACTTCTCCAGCACCAGCTGAGAGACGTGCCCTCCGGCGTTGTCGCGCAAGTCGACCACGAGCGACTCCCGAGCCACCTCGACCCGGAGGTCTCGGTGGAGCTGCGCCCAGCCGGCACCCATCATGTCGGGGACGTGCAGGTAACCGGTGCGTCCCCCGCTCTGCTCATGCACGAACGCTCGCCGGTCGGCCACCCAGGCCTGGTAGCGCAGGGGCCGCTCATCGGCCAGGGGAGTGACGACGACGTCGCGCCGGGCGCCGTCGGCCGCTTCGACACTGAGGGCGACCGGGTGGTCCGCCGACCCCACCAGCAGCGGCTCCGGGCCGCGCACCGAGTCGACCGGGACCCCGTCCACCGCGACCAGCGCCTCGCCGACCAGAACCCCCGCCCCGGGGGCGAGCAGCGGAGAGCGGGCGCTCGGCACTGAGGTCTCCCCGGGCAGCACCCGCACTACCCGCCAACGCCCGTCATCGGAACGGGCGAGGTCGGCGCCGAGCAGCCCGACTCGGTGCTGGGCGTCGACCGGTCGGGGGGGTGCGGTCTCGTAGGCGTGCGAGGTTCCGAGCTCGCCTTGGACCTCCCAGAGCAGCTCGGAGAGGTCGTGGCGGGTGGAGATCCGCTCGAGCAGCGGCCGGTAGCGTTCGACGACAGCGTCCCATTCGACCCCGGCCATGTCCTCGGCCCAAAAGTTGTCCCGCATGATGCGGGCCGCCTCGGCGTACATCTGGCGCCACTCGAGGGTGGGGTCGATCGTCACCCGGATCCGGGTGGTGTCGACTTCGATGCGGTCGCTCGACCCCTCCGACCCGCCCGCCTGCGGCTCGACTCGGGCTCCCGAGGGCACGACGACCAGCGATGGGCCGTCGCGCACCACGAGGGACTTGCCGTCGCCGCTGACCG
This sequence comes from Acidimicrobiales bacterium, assembly GCA_040414865.1. Taxonomy (GTDB): domain Bacteria; phylum Actinomycetota; class Acidimicrobiia; order Acidimicrobiales; family RAAP-2; genus Palsa-461. The sequence continues at coordinate 8,303 of JBEDUR010000053.1, read as the reverse complement.
CGACGGATTGGGCCGCGTCGACGAGAGTGAGCTCTTTGCGCTTGTCCAAGTCGTAGCGGACGACCCGAGCCTTGGGCCGCGGGGCGCCGGGGCGCTCTTCGCCGAGCACCCCGATCAGCGGCTCCTCCAGCCACACCAGGCCGCCGGCTACCGCTCGAAGCGAGCGGTAGCGCCCGGCGCCGACCGGCACGGCCACAACCCGCTCGGCCAGATGCTGCGGGTCGACGACCACCGGCGGTGGTCCCTCGGCGTTCTCGGTCTTCTCGGTGGGCCCGGCGCCAGCCGGGGGACGCCCGGCCAGCTCAGGATCGAAGGGGGAAGCGGTCGTGGCGTCCAGCGCCACCAGGTAGGGACGGATGCCGGCCGGGAAGAACAAGTCGAAGACGTGGCTGTCGTAGACCGGGTCGAAGGTTCGCGCGGAAAGGAAGGCGAGGAACTTCCCGTCGAGGGTGAAGGCCGGATCCTCGTCGTTGAAGCGCAGCGCGGTCACCTCGAGGACCTCCCCACCGGCAACCGGCGCCATCTTGATCTGTCGCAGGGGCTCGGGCCCGGCGTGCGACCAGGCCAGCCAGGCCGAGTCGGGCGAGAAGACCAGCCCCGTGGCGTCGCCGTCGGCCGAACGGTCGACCTCGCGGATCGCACCCGAGGCCACCTCGACGAGGAGGACTCGCCCGTCGTGGGAGGCAGCCGCCAACCGGGTGCCATCGGGCGAGGCGGTGAGCTCCAGGACCCGGCCCAGCTGGTCGTGGGCGAGCCGACGCCTCGGCTCAGTTCCGTCGGCCGGGCCGAACGCCGGGACGATCTCGATCGCGTCGTCGCCCAGGGCGTCGGTCACCATGGCCACGCTCGGCTCCTCGCCCGTAAGCACCCGGGGCAGACGGCCGCGCACACCGTCACCGCCCCCGAGCAGACGAGCCGGCCCGTCTCGGTGGGGCAACCACACCACGCTGCCCCGGACCTCCAGCGCGCTGGCCCGGGCATGGTCGTCGGGGGCCACCTGGCCCAGGTGCTCGGCCGCCTTGATTGGGAACGGGGCCCGCCCTCGCCGTGCTCCGAGCAGGCGCACGTCTAGGAGGCGGGGCGCCGAATCCGCCGCAAGGTTGTCAAGCAGGTAGAGATCGCCGGCGCACTGGTAGACGACCCGAGCGCCGTCGCTCGCCGCCGCCCGGGCATAGAAGTCAGCGTGGTCGCTGTGGCGTCGCAGGCCCGAGCCGTCGAGCGCCACCGAGTAGAGGTTGCCCACCCCCTCGTGGTCAGAAAGGAAAACGATCCGCTCGGCGACGAACACTGGGTCTTCGAGTTGTCCGTCGAGAGCGGCGAGAAACCGGCTGAAGGCACCCGACCCGGTCGGATCGAGCCAGAGCTTGGCGGCGGTGCCACCGCGATAGCGCTTCCACGACGGCCCGCGGTTGGGACTCTGGTCGGCGCCGAGCACGACGGCACCGCCCGGCCCCCGGCCGATGGCGGTAACCGGCCCGAAGGGCAGACGCGTGGGTGGCCCGCCCTCGACCGGCACGGCATAGGCCCAGGTCCGGCCGCGGAACGGTTCACCGGCGGCCGTGATCGCCAGGATCTCGCCCTCGGGGCTCCAGCCGATCACCCGGGTGAAGGCGTCGCCCCAGTAGGAGAGTCGCCTGACCTCGCCTCCCTCGACGGCGGCCGCGTAGACCTCGGGGGCGCCGTCGCGCCGCCCGGTGTAGGCCACCCAGTCGCCGTCGGGGGAGAGGCGGGCATTGGCCACCGGGGCGAAATCGGCCGTGAGCCGGCGGGCCAGGGGGTCCTCGGTCGAGGAGATCCAGACGTCGTCGTCGGCGACAAAGCTGAGCACGGAGCCACAGACGGAGGGGAACCTGAGGTAGGGGCGGTCCATGGACGTGACCGTAACCCGAACCCGCCACCCGCTCCGGCGGCCGCGTCTTGGCAACGCCGGACCTCTGCGACAATGCGGCCATGGTCAGCCACCTCGAGCGAGTCGAGCGCGCCTCTCGGCACACCGAAACCGAGCGCGGCGGGCTGTCGCCGTGTGGCAGGGCATCCGCGGCGAATCCGAGCGGCCGGTGAGCATGCTCGAGCGGGGCCGGTCATTCGGTGCGATCGCCGAGGACTACGACCGCTATCGTCCCGGACCTCCGACCGAGGCGGTCGCTTGGGTTCTCGGGACCGATCGGAGTACGGCGCTCGATCTCGGGGCGGGCACCGGTGGGCTCACCAGCGAGCTGTCGACATTCGTCCCCCGGCTGCTGGCGCTCGAGCCCGACGCCCGAATGCGCCGCGTCCTCGCTCGGCGCATTCGCGGAGCCGCGATCCTCGGGGCGACGGGTGAGCAGCTGCCCGTCGCCGACCACAGTCTCGATGCGGTCCTGGCCTCGTCGTCCTGGCACTGGATGGACCCAGCCGCTGCCGGTGCCGAGGTCGCCCGGGTGCTTCGGCCCGGCGGGGTCTTCGGCCTGCTCTGGAGCGGCCCGGACCGCTCCGTGCCCTGGGTGGCCCATGTCCTCGGCACGCGCGGTCCCCGGCTCTGGCGGGACCCGATGGACGTCGGACGGCGGAGGATCGCCCTCGACCCTGGCCTCCCCTTCGGCGCCCCTGAGAGCGCGCTCGTACGCTTTACCCGACCCATGGACGAGAACGACCTGGCCGGACTGTCTGGGACCTACTCCAGGGTGGTGGTGAAGGGCGGGACCGCGCGCGCGGCCCGGATCGAGGCCGTGCGCTCCCGGGCGCGCCGGTCGATCGGGCCGGAGCCAGCCGAGCTGCCGATGACATGCCGGTGCTGGCGAGTGATCCGGCTGGGGGACTGAACCGAGCGACCGAGGCGATCAGCCAGCTCGGGCCAACGAACTGGCGCTGCGGACGGGCACTCATCCATGTCCGTGTCCAACGCACACACCCCCTAGAGGGAGCCTCCACACAGAGTCCTGGGCCTCAACCCGGAACCAGCGACGGGTGGCCGATAACAGTGAGCGGATGCGTCGGGCCTTCAGATGGAACACTTGGCCCCATGGCCGAAGATGCGCCGCTCCAGGACCGAGTCATTGGCCTTCTCGGCCGCGATCCGCGCTGGGCTCCGGCATGACAATGCACGAGCAATCCGCTTCCCGTTCAGCACGGGGATTGGCTCTGTACCTCGTCTGTCAAGATGTTGGTGGCATAGCCAAGTGGCTCGTCCATACCCTTGGCCTGACCGAGACAGGCCGGTTTGTTAATGCCGACGGGATTGTGACGAACGCGGAGCTCATGGCCGGACCTTCGGTACTTTTGCTTGAGCGCGGTGATCACCCACCAGGGTCCTATCCTCGAGGAACTCGATGGACTGGGGTCTGGGTCGATGACCCCGACGACTGTTACCGCAGGCTCGTCGCTATGAACGTCGAAGCCCAGCCACCTGAAGATGAACCTTGGGGTGTGCGACTCGTACGGGTGGCCGACCCAGAAGGTCACATTTGGGCGTTGATGAGAAGAACCTGATCTGCTCCAACGCCGAAGCGCAGGAACCTCCATCGCGCGTCCCGACATCACAAATGTGCCGCTGGAACCGCTGCCAGGACGTAGAGGTTAGGGAGAACTATCGACCTTCTCACTCCCATCTCGAAGGTTTGGGCTGATTCGGCCCAAAGCCGGCACATGACCTCGACCCGGCGTTAGCGGATGCCTTCGAATGGCGCCGCTGTGTGCCTGCCCTCGCCAAGAACTGCACGCCCCGACGGCGAGCGGTCTCCCTGCCCGCTTCCGTGGCGCTGGCCTCGCATGGCCGCGAACAGTCGCAAGGCCAAATGGCAGTGTGAGACAGGCAGTGTGATACAGATTGAGCGATGAAGTTCAATCACCTCGGGATCCCAACAACAGGGCCGTTCGAAGGCGAGATCGCACTACCCCATCTGAAGGTGACCGTCAGCGATCACCTCGATAACCCCTTCGGTATCCAATGGCAACGGTACTGGGACGACGCCCCCTATCCGGACCTCGTCAAAACGGTGCCTCACGTGGCCTTTGAGGTTGATGACCTTGCGACAGCGCTGGAGGGTCAGCGAGTCATTATCGAACCGAACGCACCGAGTCCGGGCGTACTCGTAGCGTTCATCGAGGTACGCGGCGCGCCTGTGGAGTTGATGCAGATCGACCACGCCTCCCGACCCGACCTCTAGGCACACCAACTGTCACGCCGAGGAGGAGGTCGCTCCTCGTGCAGCGCTGTTGCCCGCGGTGATTGGCCGCTTGGTCGTCGCGGTCCCGGCCCGACCGCGACCATTTGAACGGGCTCGAGGGCGCCACGGCGCGCCGCTCGAATCAACGCCGCGCCCGGGGAGACGGGCGCGCACAGCTGTGCGTGTTCGGACCGCTCCTCTGCGCTATTGGCCTCCGGCGGGACCTCGTAATCATCCAGGCCTCGTCGCGCCAACGAAGTCGCTCCAATCGCCCGGCTCCTCCCGCACATCGGCTCCGGTTTGCGGGGCATCGATCATCTCGCCGGCCCCTACGTAGAGTCCAACGTGCTCGATCGAGGTGGTCGAGGAGCCGTAGAAGAGCAGATCCCCGGGCTCGACCGTCGTCTCAGCGGCGACTCTTGGGCCGCCGTCGAACTGGTCCTGGGCCACCCGCGGGAGGGACACTCCGGCGGCCCCGTACGCGGCCTGGGTCAGCCCCGAACAATCGAAGCCATCCGCCCCGGTTCCGCCCCAGCGGTAAGGGACACCGAGCTGGGCGGCCGCAAACTGCACCGCGGCGGCTGGGGTCGAGCTGAGCCCGGGGTCCGAGACAAGGGCCTGGGCGAGCACGATCACCGTCTCCACGTAGACCGCCGAGTGGTTGTAGTCGCCGACCGCCACCACGAGCGACGACGTCTGGCCGGCGCCGTCGGCACAGAGGAGCTTGGCCGCGCTGTAAATCGCGTCCACCGGGTCATACGGCGAGGGCGGCGTCGTGCCCCCCGGCCCGACGACGCCGTAGCGGGCGAAGGTCGCCGGCTCGAATTGCATCGGCCCCTCGGCCCCAGCGGCGTTAGCGCCGGTGACCACCCCCGGGGCACGGGACCGGCCGCTGTCGCTCTCCACCCGCCCGATGGCAGCCAGTACCGCCCAGGACAGGCCCGGGCAGGTCGCCGCCGCGCCCTGTTCGATGAGCTCCCAGCTGCTCGGGATGGCCGGAGATGCGGGAGATGCGTCGGCCGACCCGTTCGGCTCAGCTCCAGAGCTGCCGCTGCCATTGAGGGCGGCGACGCAGCCCCCGAGGGTCACCGCGACGATGACACACAACCCGATCACGACGATCATCACCCGACCCACCTGCCCTCCCCTTCCTCCGGGATGGAATGGTCGAGTGAACCCGGCGGCGCGTCCCGCCTCGGTATCGTCTCGCCTGGCCCGGCCGACCCTTGGAATTCGAGTCAGGGGTGGCGGCCTAGCTGTGCTTCTGGTGGTCGTCTACTTCATCATCGAACTGGCTATCTTCGTCGGAGCGTGGTGACTGGCGCGGCGCTCAAGCTCAATGCCTCCGAACAGACCGCGCGTTGAGGCCCTTCTGTGCACGCAAGCAGGCGATGCCACCCAGTGATGAAACGAGGATCGCTGTTTGTGACAGTGCGGGCCGCTGGTTGTCTAGGCCGACCCCTGCCTCGTGACGGTGGGTGAGTCATGTGGCAGGCTTCGCGAGTGGTCAGCCAAAAGCTCAGCCCCATCCCGCTGACGATGGACAAACCCATTGCGACAGGCTGATGGCGGGAAGGCGCGCCGACACCCTCCTCAAGGTCATGGAGCGGATCGAGCGATTCACCCTTTGGCGGGCTTGGGCGGACCTTACCGACGCCGAGCTGTTCTGGGAACCTGTTCCAGGGGCCTGGGGTGTGCGTCGACGGTCAGAGTGCCAGACCCGCCACCCCTTCGGAGAGGGCGACTGGGTAACCGACTTCGACCTCGACCTTGCTGGCGCCAACAACGAGCCCATGACGACGATCGGCTGGTTGCTCTGGCACGTCGCTTCGATGCCCGAACGCCTCACCGAGATCGACTTTCTCGGGGGGAGCCACGAGATGGCCAGCGGCTGGACCTCCCCATATCTGACCTACCACCCGGTCTTCACCTCGGCGTCCGAGGCCGTGGACAGAATGCGCCACGGCTGGAACGCCCTCGGTGAGGCCCTCAGCTCAGCCGACGACGACCAACTTGAGATCCGGGCCTCGCAGTACACATACGCCCCCGCTCCGCCTCACCGCGGTTTGATGGCGCTGGGTCCGCCTGGTCCCGAGCATTCGGCGGTCTCCTTCGTGGCGGGGACCCTCAACGAGGTCAGCCACCACGGGACCCAGATGTGCACCCTGCGGGACCTGTACGGCTCGAGGAATCGATGACTGAGCTACGGATCACGCTACGTTCTGGGCACCGTTTGTTCCTCTCATCTTGTTAGTGGGCACCGCCATAAAGACGGCGTGCCCATCGGGGTCCTTGAACCACACACCACCGTGGCCGGCGACCGGTGACCAACCCGAGACACTCGCGCCGCCCCGACTCGATCACACATGCCACTTGCGGGCACCGCTGAAGTGACAGGGGGCTCTAAGGTCGGCACATGGCTGCGGCGCGCTTCTGCTTGATCGACCTCTACGAGACCGTCCTCAGTCACGACTTCATGGCTCATCGTGTCGAGCTCCCGGCTTATGCCGGTGTGCCAGAGGATGAATGGAACCGGGCGTTCAATGCACTAGCCGACCAAATCATCGATGGACGACTCTCCATGGCCGAGGCCTACGACTCGGTGCTGCGTACCTGCGATGCCGACGCGACAACGGAGCTCGTGGCCGGACTCGTCGATCTTGACCGTCATCTGCTTGTCACACAGGCCTGCCTCCACGAAGACACGGTCCCCTTCCTGCGCTCGCTGCGCCGGCGTGGCGTAAAGACGGCGCTCGTGAGCAACTGTGCTGGGAACACGCGGTCCCTCCTTGATGAGCTGGGCCTTCTCGACTTGGTCGATAGCGCCGTGCTCTCCTGCGAGATCGGCTGGACGAAACCGGCGCCGATGATCTACGAGCGGGCGCTAGATCTCTTGGGAGGCGACGCCACCGAGGCGGTGTTCATCGACGACCAGCTGCCGTACTGCAAAGGAGCTCTTACGCTCGGGATACGAGCCGTGTGCATCGACAGGTCGGCCCGACTGGCCGATGCCCAAGACGTGCCGGTAGCCAAAGACCTGCTCCACGCCAACCGGCTCATTTGGGGCGAGTAGCCCGACCCGTCACTCCCACAGCCCGTATCCGAACATCCACGCCGACTGGCCGGAGCTCTCGGGGCTCACAGCGGAGGCAGGCCCAGCCTGATCGCCTGGTCCAGGCGCCACCAGCCTGCCCTGCCGAATGGTTCTTCCGATCCGGTCATGGCAGCTTTGATCCCATCCGCGGTGTCCAGGGCCTTCTCGGCCTCCTCGGTGGACATCCAGGCATGGGACACGGCCATCTCGAACTCGTCGACGTCGTAGAGCTTGAGGAAGCCGGCCTCGTTGCCGACCGGGTCCAACTCCAGGTCCTCGTACGTCCAGACGTCGTCCACCAGCGCGGGGGGAGTACAGATGTCGACGGCCACCAATCGCTCTTGCGGCTGGTCCCACCACCACGCCGCCCACCACCGGTCGCGAGGGAGGAGCTGGACGCCGTGCCACGGTACCTGCCATGGGTCGCCGGCTATCTGGGGGTGGACGGATCCCGCCGGAGAGTGCAACCACAGGCCGTGCTCGTCCTCGTGGAGGATGTAGGCATGCCACCGCGCGCCCGTGCCCCAGGGCCGCTTGATTTTGCGCACGGTGGCCGTCGTTGCCATGAGTAACCCTTTCATTCCCTGAGTCAGCTACGCCCACGAGCCGCCAAGCGGAGCTCGTTCAGCTCAGTCGCTCGGGGTTCGTCGCTCCGACGTTCCCCGGCCAGCACCTTCTCATCAAGTGGAGCCCACGGTGGTGAATCGTGCAGCCGAGCCGTGGACGAACACATCGTCCTGCCCGGCGACTTCCCCTTTCACCAAGGCCCGTGGTGCTTGTCCTAGACAAATGAGCGGTAGCGCCTTGGATCGAGACATCCCGCTCCCGCCGATAGGCGATCAGATCCGAGACGGTGATCATGTTCAGCCCGTGCCGAGCGCAGCAGAGCTCGAGATCGGGCACCCGGGCCATCGTCGGGGCCGGAGTTAATGCCCCTTGCCTTTTCGCCTCATTGTCGAGCCTCCATCAGCAGACGACGGACGGCCTCGGCGGCGCCGTAGCGAACGACGTCTGCCTCAATAGGTGAGAGAGCGTCGAGCAGAGCGTCGAGGACAACGTCCTGA
>JBEDUR010000052.1:0-4588 GCA_040414865.1 Acidimicrobiales bacterium | reverse complement strand
CTCGATCGAGTTCGACGAGTCGTCCATGACCTGGACGCTGCAGCTCCTCAACTCCCACGGACGCGAGGAAGCGCTTACGGCGCATGCCGTGGTGAGCGCCGTCGGCCAGCTCAACCGGCCGAGCCTGCCCAAAATCGCTGGCCGTGAGACATTCGCTGGCCCTGCCTTCCACTCGGCGCAATGGGACCCTTCGGTCTCCCTCGAGGGCAAGCGTGTCGCCGTCATCGGAACGGGTGCCAGCGCGGTGCAGTTGATCCCCAAGGTCGCGGCGATCGCCGGGCACCTCACGGTCTTCCAGCGCACGCCCGCGTGGTTCATCCCTTCGCCGAGCTACACCGACAAGATCATCGAGGAGGTGCGTTGGCTGCGGGACAACGTCCCCGGCTACACGCACTGGAGCCGCTTCCTCGTGTTCTGGGGCAACGTCGAGGGCATGATGCCCTTCGCGCGGGTCGACGCCTCGTGGACGGCGCCGAGCGACGGCCCGGAGTCGGTCAGCGCACAGAACGACTTCATACGCCAGACCCTCACCGGCTACCTGCAGGCGCAGTTCAACGACCGCCCCGACCTCCTGGAGAAGGTCATGCCGACGTATGCGCCGTTTTCGAAGCGGTTCATCCTCGACGACGGCGCATGGGCGAGCGCGCTCAAGCGCGACAACGTCGCGCTCGTCACCGAGAAGATCTCCGAGATCACGCCGTCGGGCGTGCGCACCGCGGATGGCGAGCTCCATGAGGCCGACGTGCTCATCTACGGCACCGGCTTCCAAGCGTCGGACTTCCTCGCGCCGATGAAGATCGTCGGCCGCGGCGGCGTCGAGCTCCACGAGTGGTGGGCCGGCGACGCGCGCGCCTACCTCGGTATCACGATCCCGTCGTTCCCCAACCTCTACCTGATGTACGGGCCGAACACGAACATCGTCGTGAACGGCAGCATCACGTACTTCTCAGAGTGCGAGGTGCAGTACATCCTCGGCTGCATCAAGGCCATGCTCACCGACGGGATCCGAGGGATGGACGTAAAGCCCGAGGTGCACGACGCCTACAACGAGAAGGTCGACGCCGAGAACCTCAAGATGGCGTGGGGTGCCTCCTCGGTGAACACCTGGTACAAGAACGCGACCGGTCGCACCGCGCAGAACTGGCCTTTCAGTCTCCTCGACTACTGGCGCCAGACCCGCCAGCCCGACCTCGCCGACTACGAGCTGCTGTAGGGGTTCGATCGATTCAGAGGGCCTCGCTCGCCGCGTCCGGGTGCCCGGCCAAGACGAGGCTCGCACTTGGACCCCGACGTGCCGGGGAGCACCGAAGCCGCCATGGCGCAGACCTGACCCGATCGGAACGGTCGCCGGTGAACGACGCCAATGAGCACCGATAGGCCGTAGGCTCTGGCGAACGCCGGCGGTCGGGTAGGCCGCGGCGTGCATACCCAGACGATCCTTCCGAGAGCCGCGATGTTTCGCCCCATACCACCAGACGTCGACTTCGTGGCGCTGGAGAAGGACGGGCTCGACCGGTGGGCCGCCCACGACGTGTTCGCTCGCTCCCTCGTCCAGCGCGAAGGGGCCCCGCCGTGGATCTTCTATGAGGGCCCGCCCACGGCCAACAACAAGCCGGGGGTCCACCATGTCTGGGCCCGCGTCTACAAGGACATGTTCTGCCGGTTCCGCACAATGCGGGGCTACCGGGTCGACCGCCGGGCCGGCTGGGACACCCATGGGCTCCCGGTCGAGGTCGAGGTCGAAAAGCGGCTGGGGATCAGCGGGAAGCGCCAGATCCAAGAGGAAATAGGAGTCGCCGAGTTCGTCCGGCTGTGTCGGGAGTCGGTGTACGCCTACGTCGAGGACTGGCGGGAGATCACGGTCCGCATCGGGTTCTGGGTCGACCTCGACGGCGCCTACTGGACGCTCGACCCCCACTACATCGAGTCGGTCTGGTGGCACCTGCGCCGGCTCTACGACCAGGGCCTGTTGTACGAGGACATCAAGGTCGTGCCGTACTGCCCGCGCTGCGGGACCGGGCTGTCCAGCCACGAGTTGGGCCAGCCCGACGTGTACCAGGACGAGGAGGACGAGACCGCCTACGTCCGGTTCCCACTCGTCGATCGAGACCCCGACCACCTCGGCGGCGCCACCTCGCTCCTCGTGTGGACGACGACACCCTGGACCCTCCCCTCCAACACCGGGGTCGCGGTGAACCCCGCGCTCACCTACGCGGTGGTCGACGGGATGCTGGTCGCCGAGGACCTCGTCGAGCAGGTCTTCGGCCGCGATGCACGCATCACCGGTCGGGTCAGTGGCGGCGAGCTGGTCGGGCTCCGCTATCAGCGCCCGCTTGACGTCGTTGCGGCCGATCCAGACCGGGCGGGGTGGCGGGTTGTGGCGGGAGAATTCGTGACCACCGACGAGGGCACCGGGCTGGTTCACATGGCCCCGGCCTTCGGCGAGGTCGACCGCCTGGTCGGACGGGCCAACGGGCTCCCGACTCTCAATCCGGTGGGGCCCGACGGCCGATTCACCGCGGCCGCCGGATGGCTGGCCGGGCGGGAGGTTCGTGGCGCCGATCACGCCATCAACGACGTTCTGGAGGCAAGCGGCCTCCTCCTGCGGCGGCTGCCCTACGTCCACGCCTATCCCCACTGCTGGCGGTGTCAGACCCCGCTCATCTACTGGGGCAAACCGAGCTGGTACATCGCCACCTCCACCCGCAAAGAGGATCTCGCCGCTGCCAACCAGACCATCGACTGGCACCCGGGGTACATCAAGGACGGCCGCTTCGGTGAGTGGCTGGCCAACAACGTCGACTGGGCGCTGTCCCGGGACCGGTTCTGGGGTACCCCACTACCGATCTGGCGCTGTGAGTCGGGTCACGTGACGTGCGTGGGCTCCCTGGCCGAGCTGTCCGAGCTCGCTGGCCAAGACTTGCGCGACCTCGACCCGCACCGACCGGTGATCGATGAAGTGACCTTCCCCTGTTCGCAGTGTGACGGGGCGGGCACCGCCCGACGGATCGAGCCGGTGATCGACGCGTGGTTCGATTCCGGGGCGATGCCAGCGTCCCAGGTCGGCTACCCGTATCTGGATGACTCGGCCGAGCAGTTCCGGTTCCCGGCCGACTTCATCTCCGAGGCGATCGACCAGACCCGAGGCTGGTTCTACTCCTTGCTGGCGGTGAACACGCTGATCTTTGGGGCAGCCCCCTACCGGCATGTGGTGTGCCTGGGCCACATCGTCGACGATCGGGGTCGCAAGGCCTCCAAGTCCCTCGGCAATGTGCTCGACCCCTGGGAGGTGCTCAACAGCCGGGGCGCCGACCCGATGCGGTGGTGGATGTTCATCCAGGGCTCGCCATGGACGTCGACCCAGGCCAGGCTGTCGGCCATCGACGTCGTGACGCGCGAGACCTTGCTTACGCTGTGGAACACCTTCAGCTTCTTCACGACGTACGCGGCGGCCAACGATTTTCGACCGGGCGAGGGCGCGGTCCCCGACCACCGGGATCGTCCCGAGCTCGACCGCTGGATGCTGTCCCGGCTGGCCTCGGTGACGGCTGAGGTCACCGAGGCCCTCGACCTCTACGACCCCTACCGGGCCGCGGTCGCGCTGGCCCGGCTGATCGACGAGATCTCGAACTGGTACGTGCGGCGCAGTCGGCGAAGGTTCTGGCACACGGACCCCGACGCCCCCGAGAGTGACTCGCTCGCGGCGCACGCCACCCTCCTCGAGACCCTGGCCACCGTCGCTCTGTTGCTGGCGCCGTTCTGCCCGTTCCTGGCCGACCACTTGTGGCGGGAGCTCACCGGGGCCGGTGAGGAGGACTCGGTGCATCTGGCCGACTGGCCGGTGGCCGAGACCGACGGCATCGACCCCGAACTCGAGGCCGCGATGGCCCAAGCCCGGCGGCTCGCCTCGCTCGGCCGGTCCGCCCGCGCCGAGGCCGGGATCAAAGTGCGCCAGCCGCTCGCCCGGGCCCTTGTGCTCCTGGCCCCGAACGCGCCAGCACTCCTGGCCGACGTCGTCGCCGACGAGCTGAACGTGGACCGGGTGGAAGTCGCCGCCGAGCTCGGTGAGCTCGTCGCGTTCCGGCTGGTGCCCAACTTCCGGGTGCTCGGGCCCAAGCTCAAGTCCAAGGCCCAGGAGGCCAAGGCGGCGATGGCCGCGCTCGACGCCCCGACCGTGGCCGTCGAACTCGAGGCAGGGCGAAGTGTCCGGATCACCGTTGGCGGCGAGGAGGTGGAGATCGCTCCCGGCGATGTCGAGCTGCAGGTGCGCGGCCAGGAGGGCTACGCCGTCTCGCGGGAGGCCAACGAGGTGGTCGCGCTCGACGTCGTGCTCGACGACGACCTGATCGCCCGGGGACTGTTGCGGGATCTCATCCGACAGATTCAAGACCTCCGCAAGGAGGCCGGCCTCGAGGTGACCGACCGGATCCGGCTCGTCCTGGAGGGGGCCGAGGTCCTCGCGGGCCTCTTCGACCAGCTGGCCCGGGAAGTCCTGGCGGTCGAGGTGGTCTCGGGATCCCGGCCCGGAGCAGGGTCCCGGATCGAGCTGGGGCCGCACGTCGTGCGGGCCTGGATCGAGCGGGTCTGA